>NZ_JAJHOG010000006.1:0-228656 GCF_020819615.1 Rheinheimera sp. UJ51 | reverse complement strand
GTTCTTTCGAGACCGAAGCCTCAGCTCAGCATTACTGACTAAATCTTTATAACTTGGTCACTCATACTGATTATTTCGTTTTAACGAACATCATCATAAGTGCCCACACAGATAATTGATTGCGAATTGTTAAAGAGCGTGCTCTGCATTCAGAGCGAGGCGTTTGCCTCAGTTAGCTTTCGCTTCACAGACCGGATGTCGTTGCCGTTGTCCCTGTCTGTGGATGCGCATTATAGGGAGTTTAATTTAGCCTGCAAGCATAATTTTAAAAAAAAGAGTTTGTTCGGCTATTTTTTGAACTAAACAGCTAAAAATGACACTTTTTAGCTGTTATAGGGCTTATAAATCGAAATTGCCACAACCCGCAGAGGTCTTACGATTATTATATTCATCAACCATACGCTGCATCTCTGTAGCATCATAAGGCTGAAGATTACTTAAAATCATTTTCTTCTCACCCTTGCCAATCTGCACGCCCTTTGCAGTCAATATAAAGTTAAGCGTCACGTTACCTCTTTTACCCTCTATATCTAACTTACTGCTGGCAAGACTGAGTTCGACTTTACTCGTGGGTAACGTCGTGAAGCTTAATGCCATACTTTCATAAATGACTAAAGGACGCAGTGGATGAATCATCACACCTTGCTGTTCCATTAAAGGTTGCAGAATATGCGGAAAGTTTTGACCTGAAAATTGCACATAATCTTGAAACAACGGTTCGATCACCCCGATATCATGGGTGTGCTCACCAGAAAACTGTACCGTAAGGTAAACGCGGCCCTGTTCATCACATACTTGAATTTGTCCTTCAGACAACTCGCAGTGTAAAAGGACATCGGCGCTGACCATTCCGGAGAATTGACAATTCAGTTGTTGGCTTACTCCATAGCGGGTAAGTAAATAACTAAATAACAAATCACCTGGGACACAGAACCGTTTAGCGTCAACATCATGAATAGGATTAAAATCACCCGCGATCTTCTTGGCAAAATTACAGGAGTGCTGACGTGTAAAACTAAAGGCGTCGCCATGACGACTGACAAATGCATCTAAAATCATTACTTCTGAATTACCTTAATAACATATCGATGGGATATTCTAGCCTAAATCAGTCTGCAGATGGTCTAGCCAGTGCGGTTGCCTTACTGATTGGCCCTTGATGTCTTGACAAGAATAGCGCGTTACCACCCATTTGTTTAGCATTAAACTTAGCTGATGTGCTTAAAGCCGCCACATCATGATGTGTATGACATAAAGTAGGATCAGGAAAAGCCACGCCAATAGACAATGACAGCATAGGATAAAAACAAGAGTCACCCATTCTATTTAAAGCATGGATCCCTTGTTGTTGCACATGTTCAGGTTCATAGTGAACCAAAATACGTACAGCAAACTCATCCAAAATCGCCTGACACAGTGGCTCAATATCAACAGTATCACTGACCAGCACAAAATCATCCCCTCCTATATGACCAACGAAACACGCTACCCCTTGGGCATTTTGCTGGATAATCTCGGCTAACATCTGCAATACCGCATCACCTTTACTATAACCATAGATATCGTTGTAGGGCTTAAAGTGATTTAGATCTAAGTAAGCTACGGCAAACACACTCCCCTTAGATAACCATTTATCAATCTCTAAATAAATAGGCACATTACCGGGCAAAAAGGTCAATGGATTTGCGTAACGTGCAAGCTGGAGTTTCTCTTCGCTGACTTTTTTTAATAATTGCCGTACCGAACCTAAACCTAAATAATGACCATGACGACAAATAATGAAATACCAACTTGCGGCACTGTATTCATTTTCAGCAACCATTTTACTTACATCATCGAGACTAGAGTCTGCATCGACAATGACTGCGTTAGTATTCATTATCTGGCCAATCGTTTTTCTTTCATGTAACGCTCGACCAAAATGTTGTGAGAAAAGCGCTTGCAGCTCCGAACGACACACTAAACCGACAGGCCTGTTATTACTTACCACAGCCAGCGTTTGCAATCTGGCATCTTGCTCAAACAGCGTGGCCACTTGTAACGCGGTTAGCGATGTTGATATCGGTGCAATATCAATCAGCAGCGAAAGAACACTATGTTGATTGGGTAATGGAGGTTTCGCACCCATGATGACTTTACAACTTATTTGCGTTAAAAAAGAGACTTGCGGGCGCCCTAGCAAATAACCTTGCCCAAAGTCAGCTCCAAGTTCTTTACATTGCAAGAGCTCTTCTTCCGTTTCAATCCCTTCTGCAATAATTAAGGAGCCCGTTGCTTTTGCCAAACTGATAATATTTTTTACAAATGCTTTTTTGGTTGGATCGCGATAAATCTCACTAATAAAGTATCGATCAATTTTAACAAAGTCAGGTTGCAACTCTGACCAAAGTTTTAAACCCGAAAAGCCACTCCCTAAATCATCAATGGCAATTAAAAAACCCAGATCACGATAATGATTTACAGCCTTAATCAGTAAGCTAGCATCTTCAACTTGGTATTGCTCAGAAATCTCAATCACGACTTGTGACGGATCTAAACCTGCTTGTTGCAACATGCTTTTGGTTAGCCCACTAGGATGATCAGCAGTAAGTAACAGCAAGGGGTTGACGTTTAAAAATAATTTACCGCAAACAGCCGCACGGGCAAAAGCCGCAATACTCAACTCGCGACACAGCAACTCTAACTCAGCTAAAGCATGGCATGCTAACGCCGTTTTAAATAGTTGAAAGGGCGAATGCAGTGGGCTATTGGAAGGCCCACGAATTAACGCTTCATAACCAAATACATGAGCATTATTTAAAGAAACAATAGGTTGAAATAGCGGTTGAAGCGCTCTGGAACGCAAAATACTTTTTAGCTCAAGACAAGACTGTTCAGAAGTTGCCATACATCAAATCCAAAATTAACAACAATGACAATACTATGCAGAGCTCATGACAAAAATATGACTCACTAAAAAAACCCACACAAAACACTTGCTTTTTATTTGAACAAAAACTACTGTATAAGCATACACTGTACAAATAACCAGTTAGAGGTTTACATGCTTATCACCAGCAAAGTTTTACATTCCGATACCCCATCTCGTACCAGCAAAACGTTAAACACGAGTCATACTGGATCAATACCGCCACTCACCTTATTGCAACGCAATAACACTGAACTCCAACTCTTAAAATTGTTACAGCAACACCGCGATGTGGACGGCTGGATTGTATTAATTGCACCGAAAGTGAAGCCTAATAAAAATTTTTGGGCAAGCTGCCAGATCCCTTTAGAAAAAATCTTAATGATTCATCCGCACCAGGTTAAGGATTTAGCGAAAACGGTACAACGCGCGATAAACAGTGCTAGCTGTAAAGTTGTGTTGCATGGTGGTGTGTTAACTGATGAGGAAGCAACGCAATTAGCGCAATTAGCAGAGAAGCAGCAAACTGCGTTGTATCCCTTAACGCAGGCAATGGTAAAACAACACTAAAACACTATATTAGTGACAAGTGACAAGTGACAAGTGACAAGTGACATATTTTATCTGAGCTATGCATCACAATACTTAACAAAAAATGATAAATTATCAATAAAGTGAAACACCCTGAGCTGGCTTAGGGGTAAACTAGCACGCATTAATGTGGAGATAACGATGCTGTGTTATTGCTGTTCAAAAAAACCGTTTATTGAATGCTGTGCCCCTTATTTATTAGAAGGTAAGTTAGCACCAAATTGTGAAGCCTTAATGCGTTCACGTTACACGGCCTATTGTCGCGGTCAGATTGACTATGTTTACCACACTACGCATCCAACACAACGTTCAGCAAAATTGATTGAAGAAATTCAACAGTTTGCTGATAGTGTGCATTTTTTTAAGTTAGCGATCAGCGCAAGCAACCAGAATATGCCCAAAGGTGAAGTGAGTTTCAAAGCCTACTTTATTATCGATAACACCGTTGAAGTGATCACAGAACAGTCATTTTTTGAATTTATTGATAAATGGTATTACCACAGTGGCAAACTGTCAGCCACACCAAGCCATAAGTTAAAACGTAATGAGCTTTGCCCGTGTGGTTCATTGATAAAAGTGAAACATTGTCAAACTCATCTAATAAGCGGTCAAGCATAAGCTCAAAAAGCACTAAAGCGGTAAAGGGTTAGCATTCAGTTCTTGCAGCATTTCATATAACGCGGTTTCGTCCCCTTCTTGGATCGGTGGTTCCTTGCCACTTAGACGACGTATAGCATGCTGATCTAAATTACTCATCAAGCGACCATCTAATTTTTTGGCATCATCTTTTCTAACCCAAGGCTCAGGGGTTAAAGCGCTTTGTAATTTCAATTGGCGTAAACTCGTTTGCGCAGATCGATTAAGTTGCGCTAACACAGTCGCATCAGTTTCTTGCCATGCAAAACTGCGGCGTTGACGCACAGATAATTGCTGATAGAGCGTTGCGTTAACCTCAGCGCTTTTAGGTAATGGCGTATAAAAAGCCGCCATTTCTTGTACCGCCGGAGACAACACCGCTAACCACAACGCAAAATCAGCACGATGCTGTTGTTGCAGTGCTTGGTTAAGCGTTGTACCCAGTTGCCATTCGTTAATGATTGCTTGCATTATCTACACTTTTTAGCCTAACTGTTTGCTTTATCGGCAAACAGTCAAAAAACTTTAGTAAAGTGCTTTACTTAAAAACTGAATTTGATAATATGCGCCTGCACTTGTGGAGGGGTTCCCGAGTGGCCAAAGGGATCAGACTGTAAATCTGCCGGCACTGCCTTCGAAGGTTCGAATCCTTCCCCCTCCACCATTTCTCTTTCTGCCTAAGTTCTTCAATTTAAATCAATACGCTATAAAACAATCTCAGGACAAGGTGAGAACCTTTGTCAGGTTTGACAATGCGCAGAATTAAACAGCGGCACTATGTGACGCTGGCCTGTGACGCTGGCCTGCAAGGCGAGTTATCCTTTCTACCGCCTCCCTCTGTTCTCTAGCGTCCTTGCATGATTCAAATGGCACGTTACTCACTAGCAAGTTGCTGACATAGCTCAGTTAATAAGGTACTGGCACCAATACGTAGCCCTTCGCTTTGTGCCGTTTTACCCGTCACTTGCTCATATAAACTGACTATCTCTAATGCTTGCTCAACGGTTTTGACACCACCTGATGCTTTAAATCCTACCGAGCGATCTGCGGCAGCTATACTGGTTAAGATGATTTTAGCCGCCTCCAAGGTAACGCCAACCGGCACTTTACCGGTTGATGTTTTAATAAACTCGGCACCACTATCTATAACCAATTCACTGGCTTTAGTAATTTGTTGTGCAGTTAATAGCTCACCTGATTCAATAATGATTTTTAAACACAGACCTTGGCTTGCTTCACGCACCGCAGCTAAAAACTGAGCGACTTCGGTTTCTTTGCCGCTGAGTAAGGTTTGATAAGGTAAAACACAATCAATTTCCGTCGCACTGGCTTGGCGTGCTGTAGCGATGTCCGCTAGTACGGTAGATAAGGGTTGATCGCCAGTTGGAAAATTAACAACCGTCGCCAGTGCCACAGTTTCATTAGACTGCGTAATATGTGCACGGGCCTCGGCTAAAAATTCAGGATACACACATAATGCCGCCACCGGCGCGGGAGTTACCGGTAATTGGGCTAACCAATCGGTCATTTGACGCTGATCATCGTTATCTTGTAAGCGTGTTACATCTAAAAGTTTAAGCAGTTGCAATAAACGAAGGGGATTCATCATGGTTAGTTGCCTGTCTGATTCATTATTATTAATTACCGTCTAATTAATCGCGGTATGCTCACCTAGTAAGGGCAGAGATTAAACTAAAATAGCGATTTAATGCAAAATCTAATAAATAATTATGCCGCAATGGAATCTTTTCATAATAAGTGGGTCTTAAAAGGTGTGTTATCCCTGGATGTATTCTCCTTTAATCAATTTATCTTGATACCGACCTGCAAAGGTCGGTTTTTTTTTATAACAACAACCGCTGATGTTGCTTTAGCCACTGCTCCGCTAACCTGTAATCAGCAGAAAACTTCGCTACGCGTTGCCAAAAAGCGTTTGAATGATTCATGTGGGTTAAATGTGCTAATTCGTGCACAACAACATAATCGGCGACCCAAGTAGGCGCTTGCATCAAGCGCCAATTAAACCCGACCTCTGACAAACTATTGCAAAACCCCCATTTACGCTGCCAGTTACCAATACGGATTGCCTTTGGCTTACACCCCATAAGCTGAGCTTGAGAAGCTACCGCTTGCTGAAAATACTGTTCAGCCAGCGGTACAAAATATTCTTGCAGTTGTCGATTCAGGTATAAAGCACGTCGTTCTGGCTTCACCCGCGTTGGGATCGATACTTTACACTGACGTTCCGTCATTACCACATCGGCTTTGGCCGCTAACTGCCAACAAAATGGTATCGATTGCCCTGACACTAAAATTTCATGACGATCCAACGCTGCCACGACGCTATCAGCTTCGGCTTCCGTTCGAGCAAGGTGTAATAAGATCCATTGTTGTTTGCGCGCTAATAACGCAGAGATGAACTGACTTGAAGTGCCTTTGGGTGCTCGAATGGTCAATTGCCCTGCCTTAATGGCCAATTGCACAGAACGTCGCCGACTGTAGATGACTTGATAGTTAAAAGGCAAAGCTGTTTGCCCAGATAATATTGCCAAAGATTGCTCCGGATCCGAGTTTGTCACAGGTCGTGCTGATCTGGATTACATGGTATGATCAACGACAAGCGTTAACAGGTCTTAATTCGGATAGTGTATGAAAATAATTTCTTTTAATATTAACGGTATTCGCGCCAGGCTGCATCAACTTCAAGCATTAATTGAAAAACATCAACCTGACATTATTGGTTTACAGGAAATCAAAGTACATGACAGTGAATTCCCATTAGCTGATGTTCAAGCCATGGGTTATCACGTTTATCATTTTGGCCAAAAAGGGCATTATGGCGTTGCCATCATGAGTAAGCAACCGGCTAGCGAAATGCAATATGGTTTTCCCGGCGATGCTGAAGATGCTCAACGTCGAATGCTAATTGGACAATTCGATTTAGCCGATGGCAAACGCCTAACCGTGCTAAACGGCTATTTCCCGCAGGGGGAAAACCGCGAGCACCCGATAAAATTCCCAGCGAAAACTCAGTTTTACGCTGATTTGCAACATTACCTAGAAACTTCGCATAACAGCGAAAAGGACTACGTGGCCGTAATAGGTGATATTAACATCTCGCCTATCGACTTAGATATCGGCATCGGCGAAGCCAATGCCAAACGTTGGTTGCGTGAAGGTAAGACCTCTTTTTTGCCGGAAGAACGTGCTTGGCTACAACAATTGAAAGATTGGGGCTTGATCGATACTTTCCGTGCACTGCATCCAGAAACTGGCGCACAATACAGTTGGTTTGATTATCGCTCAAAGGGTTTTGATGATAATCGTGGATTACGCATAGACGTGGTTATGGCTACCCCGTTGCTGGCGGCTAAGTGTATTGAGTCAGGCATCGATTATGAACTCAGGGGTATTGAACGCCCATCTGACCACGCCCCTGTTTGGTCAGTATTTAATTTAGCTTAAACCACTGCCATGAATGCGTCTTGTTAAAACCAACGGCGCATTACCGTATTGTCTAACTGCTGATAAGCCTGTTGTAGTAGCTTAGCCAGATCAAAATAACTTTTTAACGAGCCAGGCTGGCTTTGTAATTGGCCATGCTTGATGATTTGCTCACGAATTTCGTTTCCCCAATTTATCAGCGCAGGAGGTAAACTGTTGTCAGCTCGTATGCCTAGCCAGTAAAAACCCTGCAACGGTAACGCGGCTAAAAACAACATCATGGCAATAATCTGACCGAGATGTTCTGCACCAAGCAATTTGAATTGGACTAAAGCCGTGATTACCGATAACACCGGCAAAAAATGAACGCCTTTACGCGTTAAGAAAATGACTTTATTTTCAGGGAAAATAGCATTTAATTCTGGTTTAGTCGGCCAAGTACGACTATAACGAATACCTTGGCTTAGAATACGAATCAGCTGCAATTACTCTACTCCCGTGCTGGCCTAGTTTGATAACTTTAGCATACTTTTAATTGTTCTAAACAAAATAAAAATGCCATTGAAACGTTAATGACAGACACAGTGACGCCTCAGATTTAACAAAATATAAACAACAAGATATTTAAACCAATTTTATAGCAAAACTCTGCTTTTTTTACGTTCTCTGAACTTTTTCGATCATGACAGACTAAACAAAAAATATGCCAAAATAAAAATCCAATAAAATACAAAACGATAAACAAGATAAATCGTGTTATTCACAATGTTATTCACAGAATCTGTGGACAACATGAGGCTTGTTAATAACGGTTTAATGGCTTAACCACTGTTTTTTTGCTAGTAGAAATCGTTAATTAAGCTACAAATTTGAGCAAATACGGCAAAAGCAGCAGTTTTATGGCCAAAAGCGCTGCTATCGCTTTAATGCTGGGCTACATAAGGCAGTGAAAGATGCTGATATTGCAAAAACTTTAAGCTATCATCAAAGCTTCATGATCTTGGAGAGCAACAGTGCAGCAATCAGTCATCATCTGGCAACAAGATTGGACCACACTAGAAGGTTTTATTATTAAAAGCCCGTTTAGTGGTCAGGTCTTACCGATCAGCATGCATCCTGAATTACTGTATCAGCAGGATATTTTTCCGGCGACCTTATGCTGTAAATTACAACAAGGTACGCTTTATGCTCCATTCAGTGGCCACTTTACAACAGCCAGAGCCGGTGAGCGTCGTTTAATCTTTACTCATACTTCGGGGCTAACGCTGACCGTCGATTTGCCTTTTGCTATTAGCATCGATCACGGCAAAGGCTTACATTGGCTGTGCCGAGCACCACGTGAAGTCAAGGCAGGTACACCGATACTGCAAATCGACTTAGCGTATTGGCAATTAGTGCTCGATGAACTGTATTGTGTCGCGAGCTTATCTTTACCGAGCAAACTCGATAAGTTACTCAGCCGACAAGCTCAAGTGCTAGCCAACCAAGATCCTCTTTTTGTTCTGCAATTTAAAAAGTAAAAAACTATGATTACCTTATACGGCATCAAAAACTGTGACACCATCAAAAAAGCCCGACGTTGTTTAGAGCAACAAGCGTTAGCCTATCAATTTCACGATTATCGCATCGATGGCTTGGACGCTGAACTGCTAGCGCGTTTCGCCGCGGAATTAGACTGGAAAAATTTACTTAATACACGTGGCACAACTTGGCGTAAGTTAGCTGACAGCGATAAAGCGGAGATCAACGAAACACGTGCTTTAGCCTTAATGCTAGAACAACCTGCGCTAATCAAACGGCCAGTATTACAACATAACGAACAACTGTTACTGGGCTTTGATGAGCAAGCTTATCTTGCTTTATCTGCCTCTTCTGAAAAATAGGTAATTCATTTATGACTGATCTCACCAATCCGGCCAGCAACCCAACATTAGCGCTCACCATGGCGTTAATTGAACGGGCGTCAGTAACACCTGAAGATGCAGGTTGTCAGCAACTGATGGCAGCACGTTTAGCTAAAGTGGGCTTTAATATTGAGATGATGCCGTTTGCCGATACGCTCAATATGTGGGCACGCCATGGTCAAGGCAAACCGTTATTTTGTTTTGCCGGTCACACCGATGTAGTACCGAGCGGTCCTGTCGATGCATGGCACACCCCCCCGTTTCAGCCAACCATCATTGGCGATACCTTATTTGGTCGCGGTGCTGCCGATATGAAAGGCAGCTTAGCTGCGATGGTTGTTGCGACTGAGCAATTTTTAGCACAAGAACCGTCACCGGCATTTAATTTAGCTTACTTAATTACCAGCGATGAAGAAGGCCCCTTTATCAATGGTACGGTCAAAGTGATTGAAACTTTAGAAGCACGCCAAGAAAAAATTCGTTGGTGTTTGGTTGGCGAACCCTCTAGCCATCTGCAAGTGGGTGATGTGATAAAAAACGGTCGGCGAGGCTCGTTAACAGGGCACTTAACCGTAAAAGGTATTCAAGGCCATGTCGCCTACCCACACTTGGCTGATAATCCTATTCATAAAGCGGCACCGGCATTGGCCGCCTTAGCAACAGAGATTTGGGATAACGGGAACGCTTATTTTCCAGCAACCAGCTTTCAAATCGCCAATATTCAAGGTGGCACCGGCGCCTCAAATGTGATCCCGGGAGAATTAAACGTCATGTTTAACTTCCGCTACAGCACGGAAGTGGATGCCGAGCAGCTGCAAAGTCGAGTCTATGCCCTACTCGACAAATTTGGTTTACATTATCAGCTAGAGTGGACGTTAAATGGCTTACCGTTTTTAACCGAGCAAGGCGATTTAGTTGACTCCACGGTGGCCGCGATTGAAAAAGTACGAGGTATTACGCCACGGCTTGAAACCACAGGTGGCACCTCGGATGGCCGTTTTATTGCCCCAACTGGCGCTCAAGTGATTGAACTAGGCCCCTGCAATGCCACTATCCACAAAGTAAATGAATGTGTGGCGATTGCCGATCTTAGCCAATTAACTGAAGTGTACCTGCAATTATTGATTAATTTGCAGCAACGCTTAACCGCATGAGCCGCGCGATACTGAACCGAGCCCTGTTAACGGGGCTTGATAATTCAGCCATGCAACATATCGGCAATCAGCAATGGCTTCACCAAGAGGCCATGGCTGCATTTCTGCAACTCAAAACGGCCTTGGCTAATGAAGGTATTGATTTAGCCGTGGTATCGGCTTGGCGCAGTTTCGAGCGTCAAGCACGTATCTGGCAAGCAAAATGTTTGGGGCAACGTCCGGTTTTTAATCATGCTCAACAACGGGTTGATGTGACATCACTGTCAGCGCAGGCACGTATTGAAGCGATTATGCTTTATTCGGCACTACCTGGTGCAAGTCGACATCACTGGGGAACAGAAATAGATGTTTATGATGCCGCGGCTGTGCCAACAGATTATCAAGTTCAGTTAAGTACAGACGAATATCAAGGCGATGGGCCTTTCGCCACTTTAGCGCAGTGGTTACAACAGAATGCTGCTGACTATGGCTTCTTTTTACCTTATCGCGAATTTCGCGGTGGTGTAGCGGCAGAGCCTTGGCATTTGAGCTATCAACCGCTGGCCAGTACATGTCAGGCAGCGCTAACCCTAGAACAATTACAACAAACCTTGATGGATAACCCGATTGCCGAGCAAGCCACGGTGTTGCAAATGTTACCGGAGTTATATCCTCGTTTTATCACTAACATTTGTGAGGCAAAAATATGAATTGGCCGTTATTTTGGGGCATCGCACTCGCTTTTGGCGTAATCATCGGCAATATCATGCTCATTAAACATTCAGCTAAAATGAAAATGCCCAGTTTAAAAGATCTAGCCGATCCGCAAGCCAAGCCTGACAACGCCAGTCAAACTGACGCTGCCAAGCAAACACAAAGTAAAACGGTTACTCCGAGCCCTGATCAAAAGCCGAATAGCCCTGACTAAAGCGTTGTAACTGGTCTCGTAAGTTAGGTGGTGTGCCCGTAATAACTAAAGTATCGGTTTTGATATCGTACTTTATCCGCTCCCCGAGTAGCTTTTCATCGAAGCTAAGCGATAAGCCGCCACCCGCACCATTAAACTTGACCATTTTTTTCAGCTCTTTCACTTCGACCGGAAATTGTTCAGCGACATCGAGCTGTTGTTCCGCACAATAGTGTAAGAAACCATTACTCTGCTCAGGATCAACGACCGCCGATAACTCAGTGAGTACCACATCTTGCCCGCTCTTGGCGCGCTCTTCACAGTAGTCAAACACCTGACGCCGAGCGCTGGTTTTTTCAGAGGCATCAAATTCTGCCGCTCCCAGGTATTCTTCAACCGACGCCAACACTTTTTGGCTATTCACTCGTGCATCGGCGCCCTCGGTACAGCCTAAAAAATCTAAAAAGAAATCGGCCACTTTTCGCCCTGCACGTCCACGAATAAAACTGATGTAATTGCCTTTAGCCGCATTAACCGCATACTCCGTTAAATCTAAACGTGCGGCCAGTTGCATCCGGCCAATATCTAAATGCCGTGAAGTTGCTAACTCGAGTTGCTCCGACAATTCAAAGTGATCTTTACTGCCTAACAGGCAGACCAAAAGGTAATCGCTGGCTAAATAACGATAATGTGCCAGTAACACATAACCTGTTTCAGGTAATTGATGTTGGCTTAATTCCACCACCAATGCATCCGTAGTGGCTTTGGCAAAACCCAAAAAGTCTGTTTGATCAGCCTGCCAATCGGCTAATGCTTTTGGCACTCGTGCGGACTTCTCTGGATTAAAACTGGCATATCCTTTAGCTGGTTTGCCGTTATAGGCCAGATGTAAGGTTTCTACCAAGTTGGCAACGGCGACGTTACTGCTGATCAAACCGTCACGATAATGCGCTTGATGTTCGCCACTATCGGTCAACGCAATGTAATTAATAGCCAGATGTTGCATATCTACCGACATAAATTTTCCTGTTTTTTCTGAATTCTGTTACTATTCTATCTGTTTAAGCTTTGTTTATCTGAGTAATCCATGCCTATTGTATCAAAATATTCGACTAGCCAAATTGAAAAGCTGGTAAATCAACTTATCGACACCCTGCAAAATGAGCAGGCGACTACCGAGCTGAGCTTAATGTGTTTAGGCAATGCCGTCAGCCATGTTATTAATACATCAGTACCCGCCAAACAACGCGCTGCGGTCACTGAATCATTTAATCGGGCATTAGCGGATGCCATCAACGTAAATCGTCAGTAAACTTAACATGGTGTTAGAACAAAATCTGTCACTGGTAAAAAAAGTCAATCGCTTGCTGAATTGGGGTCACTGGTTCAGCTTTTTTAATATGCTACTGGCTTTAGTGATTACCGCCTCTTTCTGGTGGGCAGAACCTTTACCTGTGACATTCCTTGGCTGGAGTTATCTTGTATTAACCTGGCTAGGACATACCGCATTTATCTGCTTTATGTTTTTTATTTTAACCATCTTTCCGTTGTCGTTAATTTTCCCCTATCAGCGCCATATTCGCGGCTTGGCCGCAGCGCTCGCCAGTATTGGCTTAGTATTATTAATCTTTGACGCCTACGTTTATAACCAGCTTGGTTATCATCTAGGCAGTGCTTCTTATGACCAAACGATTGATTTATTACGCCAGCAAATAGTCACTAACCTGCGTAACTTTTTGCTGATCGTGGCCGTAGTGGGCAGTATGTTGTTTGCCATAGAACTGACCATCAGTAACTTTTGCTGGAAAAAGATCACCCGCTTAGGGCAATCAGGCATTGGTAAACCTGCACTTATGCTGTTTTTCGGCAGTTTTATGTTAAGCCATGTTTTACATATTTATGCTGACGCGAAGTTGCAGTGGGACATTACCCGCCAAGATAATGTTTTACCGTTTTCTTATCCCGCTACGGCAAAAAGTTTGTTAGCCCGCTATCAGTTAGTTGATTTAACACAACGCGCACAACGCCAAGCCGAGCGGCTAAGTTTAGAAACCAGTTTGCCACTTACCGGTGAGTTACGTTGTACTTTGCCGGCACAACAGTCGACACTACTGCTGTTTAGCCAACCCTTAACCGAGTCGCAGATTAACTTTTTCCGTCAGCAGCAATTTCGATTACACGAACAACATTTTGCCCCCAATAATGCCCCTGAAGCGCTGCTCAATGTGTTGTATGGCCAATTTATGGTAGAAGCAAGCGACACCGAAGCGCTTAAACAGCGGCCAAGCTGGTTATCACCCTCTCACAGCCAGGCATTTTCGGTAGTGAATCGCGACCCCAAGCTCAGCGCGTTGCTTCCTTGGGCAACAGAGTCGGCCACTCTCACGCCTTTTAGTATGGTATTTGATGCGGATCCCACGCAAAATTGGGCTGACTATCAACAATATGCCCAAATTGTCATTGTGCCGTTACACAGTAATAATACTAAGTTCCAACTGGCTCCTGTCACCGCTCTGACCCGCTGGCCAGCACTGAGTCAACAATTAAAACAGCATAATAGCCAACAGCTGGACTGGTTACCCACCTTGGTTGCTGCGGCCGGCTGTGATGGCCAGCAACGCTGGCTTAGCGACAATTTACTCGCACCTAAAGCCTTACCCAAACTGAATATCAGCCAGCAAGATATTATTAGTATCCGAAAAGATAAGATGCTGATCTTACGTCAAGATGGCAGCTATGGCGTGTGGTCTGCAGGTACTCTGGTGCCGCTGAATGATAAGCTCGACGTTCCGATGCTGATTGATGCCTTAAAGCGCTTAGAAGACTAACTGCACCCGAGCGCTTACTGGATCAGCTTCGGCCCTTTTAAGCGGGGCCGCTTACCTGCTAACTCAAGCTCGGCGAGATGAAATAAATTGGTAAACACAATGGGCGGCGCCGGTTCACCAAAACATTCAATAAACGCCACTTCTGCTTCTTTAACAATTTGCTGGTACAACTGATCATAGGTACTAAAACCATCATAACTGTAAGGCTCATTCAAATCAGCCATAGCGTGTTGTTGTTGACGACGCATAAAATAGTTCATCAGGAACTCATACTGCTTGATATCCAGCCATTGACGGCAATCCATAAGGTTTCTCCGAAATATTCTACCCTGCGATAATGTAAATCACTTAGGCTAAACAGCATATTGCTCATGCCAAGATAAGGTATACGCAACACGGGCGTCAATTGACTTGCCAAGCTGATTAATTTTATTGTTTATGTTAAGCAATAAAATTCACTTTAAATACAAATGAGAAGTGTTATCATTTAATAATCGTATTGAGATAGGATGTAACTGATGATTAAGACTCTCACCTTCGCGCTAATGCACTTTACCATTGCTTTTGCAGTGACCTATTTAATTACCGGCGATCTCATCCTCGGTGGCTTGGTTGCTATTGTTGAACCCGCGGTAAATACGGTAGGTTATTTTTTCCATGAAAAAATCTGGTCTAAACTGGCTAATACACCGCAAGGCTTTGCGGCTTAAACTAATAAGCAACGAAAGCAGCATACCCGTTGAAATTAGCACAGCACGCACCGCAAAAAGCCGTTACAATATTCAACTTAAACAATGAATAATGAGGCACAAATGATAGCATTAGGTACCCTGAATACATTAACCGTAAAAAAACAGGTTAAGTTTGGTTATTACCTGGACGGATTAAGCTGGGGTGAGATCCTACTGCCGAACAACGTGGCGCCCGCAGATATTGTTATCGGCGAGCCCTTGTCTGTATTTTTATATTTAGATTCTGAAGATCAACTGATTGCCACCACTGAGCAACCGAAAATTATGGTTGGCCAGGTGGCCTCTTTAGCTGTGGTTGCCAGTACTAAGGTGGGTGCTTTCTTAGATTGGGGTTTAAAGAAAGACTTATTAGTGCCCTTTAGCGAGCAGCAAATCCCGCTGAAAGTGGGCCAGCACTATCTAGTGTATTGTTATGTCGATTTAAGTAATCGTATTGTTGCTTCGACTAAATTAGATCGTCATTTACATAAAACCCCTGCGCCTTACCAAACCGGTGATAAGGTGCAAGTGATGATCAGCGAGCAAACCGATATTGGATACAAAGCGATTATTGAACATCAACATTGGGGTGTATTGTATAAAAATGAAGTTTTTCGCCCACTGAAACGAGGTGAACGCCACACCGCCCTGATCACCAAAGTTCGCGATGATGGCAAAATTGATTTACGCCTAAATCAAGCCACTTATCAGCAAGCTCAGGCGTTAACTGAAAAGATTTTACAGCGTTTACGCCAAAACGACGGCAAGCTTGCTTTAACGGATAAAAGCTCGCCAGAACTGATTGCCGATGCCTTTGGGGTGAGTAAAAAAACCTTTAAGCAAGCCATTGGTGCATTGTATAAAGACAAGCTAATTGTTATCACGCCTGCCGGTTTGCTGCTGGTTGAAAAGTCAGTTTAAAAAAATAACACCTGTGCTTCGTGCAAAACGAGGCGAATTGAAGCGGTAATCACCTTCATGCTATACGCCGTTCATGCTAAAAATGGCGAGTAAAACAAAAAACCGGTCTTGCTGAGCAGACCGGTTTTATTTTTTAGCCCAATTTGGCTCAAATGACGCTGCGGTTATTTGGTTTTGTGCAAACTAAATGCACCGCGCTGGTGGCCCGCTCACGAAAGCCGCCTTCGCAATAACACAGATAAAAATGCCATAACCGAATAAAGTTATCGTCATAATTTAATTTATGCACCGCATCGCGCTGTGCCATAAAATTATCACACCAATCTTTTAGCGTACGAGCGTAATCAAAACCGATATCCTGAACCTGACGGATCACTAAGTCCGTATGCTCCGCAACCGCAGTAGCCATCCGGCTAATGGACGGTAAACAACCGCCCGGAAAAATATAGCGTTTAATAAAGTCAACTTCACGCACATATTGATCATAACGATGATCGACCATGGTAATTGCCTGCAATACCATAATGCCATCGGGTTTTAATAAGCTGCTGCACTTGGCAAAGTAATTATCGAGAAAATCATCGCCTACCGCTTCAATCATCTCAATAGACACCAGTTTATCGTAGCTACCCTCAAGCTCGCGATAATCTTTAAACAACAGGGTAATTTGTCCCTCTAAACCTAAGGCTTTTATACGGGCTTGGGTGTAATCATATTGCTGTTGTGAAATCGTGGTGGTAGTCACTTTACAACCATAATGCTGTGCAGCATAAATAGCCATACTGCCCCAACCGGTGCCAATCTCAATCACATGATCACTGGCTTGTAATTGCAGACGCTCACAAATTTGTTGCAACTTATGCTGCTGCGCTTCGGCTAAACTGCTATCAACAGAGGGATAAACCGCACTGGAATACATCATACTCGGATCTAAGAACAGCTTATACATCGCGTTGCCTAAGTCATAATGCGCAGAAATGTTGCGTTTAGACTGACTGACCGTATTACGATTACGGTAATTTAACAGCTTTAATACTGGACGGCTCAAGCGGGCCCAGGTGGAGTCCATCTTATCGAGCACAGCTAAGTTACGGGCAAAAATTTGTACTAGGGCGGTTAAGTTGTCGCAGCGCCAATGGCCATGAATATAAGCTTCACCGCCGCCAACCGAGCCAGCTAACACCAGTTTTTGGTAAAAGGCAGGATCAACCACGGTTATCGTGGCGTGTAACTCAGCACCCGTTTCACCAAATTGTTGTTCTACCCCTGCTTCAATCACCGTGATGGCACCGTGACGTAATTGGCTGAGGAAATTCAAAGTAAATTTACGACATAACCGGTCAAACCAACCAAGATTGTCAAACACCGCTTTTTCACTAAGCGACAAACTCATACATCAGATCCTCTGGATTTAGGATGGCCATAGATAGGCATCCTTTTAAACACTAGTTTTAAAGCCTGCCAATAAATTCGCGTCATGATCTGTACGCTTTGCCATGGCTGACGGATCAATATCTTACGGCGCACTGCGGCTGTCAGCTCAAAGCGTCGTAGGGTAAACCACGCACTAAACACCGCTTGGGCTTGCTTGATATTCGTAATACTGCAAAACAATTGCTCGCCAGGCTGAGGAATTTGCCATCGATATTGCATATCTAATGGATTAAACGGTGAAACATGAAACACTTTGTCATGTTCATAAAACTTGGCGTCTTCTTGCAACTGCTGCAAATAGTAATGCCGTTCGTTCCAAGGCGTATTACTGACCTCCGCGAGCAAATAACAGCAACGACCGCTTTCATCGTAACAGTAGTATAAATTAAGCGGGCTAAAATAGACGCCCCAGCCTGCCAATGGCGACACCAAGAAAACCTGGTTAATCGCCACATTACCGCCTAACTGCTGTACTTTGGCGCGAACAGCTTGCCCCAAGTCGCTATCACCCTCAAGAAAATCTTTACGTCGAAAACTAATCGCAGCAAACCGCTCAAAACCGATGCCTACAGCAGATAAACTAGCCTGGTTTAGCTGGCTGCAATCCAGCCAATAAGCTGCATAAGGATAGCTAAAGCCATGCACCTTGGGTAGAAAGCGCTTATGCCCTACCCGACCACAATATACCGCATGGCCTGTTTGCATCAGTAATCTACACCTAATAAGGCGGCAACATCGACAGCACTACGCGCGCCGTCTTCATGAAAACCGTTATACCAATAGGCACCACAAAAGAAACTATTATTCACACCATTGATCTCATGACGCCGCTGCTGGCTGGCGATAGTACTATGGTTATACACGGGATGTGCATAGTGATAAACCCCTAATACCTTATCTTTGGCGATACTGGCGCTGTTGTTTAACGTCACGCAAAAAGTCACGGGGGCTTCTAAGCGCTGTAAAATATTCATATTATAGGTAAGTGTCGCTTGATTGCTTTGCTGGCTATCAAGATTGTAGTTCCAAGACGCCCAAGCCGCTTGGCGAACCGGCAGTAAATTCGTGTCGGTATGCAGCACAACTTCGTTTTGTTGGTAAGCAATTCCCCCCAAAATCTCCCGCTCTTGTGCTGTGGCATCTTTTAATAAAGCCAGCGCTTGATCGCTGTGACAAGCAAAGATCACTTTATCAAATTGTTCGGTTGTGCCATCGGCAAAATGAATGGTTGCACCCATAGCATCGCGCGACACGCCACTGATGTTTTGCTTTAAGCGTAATTTAGCAGCATCAACCTTTTGTAACAGTGCCTCAACGTAGCGCTTAGACCCTCCTTTGATCACTGACCATTGTGGCCGATCATTAATATTTAACAAACCGTGGTTATTAAAAAAGCGAAGGAAAAAACGCACCGGAAATTTTGGCATATCGGTTAAACCGGCTGACCAGATGGCTGCGCCCATCGGCATTAAATAATTATCACGAATGCCTTTGCCAAAGCCATGTTTGTCTAAAAACACGCCCAATTCTAAATCCAGATCGGCATGATCTTCAGCAACCAGTTGCTTACCCAATTTGTTAAAACGCACGATTTGCCGCAGCATTAACCAAAAAGACGGTCGAAACACATTACGTTTTTGTGCAAACAAGCTGGCTAAAGTGTTGCCATTATATTCCAGATTGTTTTGTGTATTTTTTACTGAAAAGCTCATCTCTGTTGGTAACGCAGGTACAGCAAGCTCAGCAATAAATTTATTGAAGATGGGATAGGTCCAGTTATTGAAAACAATAAAACCGGTATCAATGGCATAGTGCTTGCCTTGCACTTCGACATCAACAGTGGCAGTGTGACCGCCAAGATAATCATTTGCTTCTAACAAAGTAACATCATATTTATGTTGCAACAGATACCAGCTTAACATGCCAGAAATTCCGCCGCCTATTACTGCTATGCGCATAACTTTCCTTATAATGACAGACTAAACGCCTGCTTAAACAGCGGGTTAACCCGCAGCCATTTTACGTTTAACTTGGCTGGTTAACCAACCTAATACTGGGATCTGCTGATAAACCATTTCGGTCATATCATAATAATCACGATGATAGATAATTTGCTCACCTTGCCACCGTAATTCTGAACAGCCCTTAACACTAATTTCTTTACCCTTAGCAATGGCAGGATGGCTGTACGACATCACCCAACTTAAAAAACCGACATCACCCGTACAAGCTCCGGATACCGGCGCAAAGCGCGCATAGTTCAACCGTTGATAACCATGATTCAAGTAAACTTGTAACGCAGTTGCGCCTTGAATTTGTTGCACCGGATCAATAAAACAGACGTCTTTATGATAGAGCGCTGTTGGTGCAATAGTATGTTGCCCTGAGATCTGATTAAAATAATCTAAAAAGGCCTGTAGGCGCGGTTCAAGCATGCTGGTTCTCCTGATTTTTTACTGCTGAAAACAGCGCTAAGGTAATTTTTCGAACTTGATCATGTGCAACCACAGGAGCAGCATAACCTTTAGGCGTAATCGGTTTATGCGGCCAATGAATGTCTTTAGCCGATTTAGCCGCCAATTCAGGAATAAACTTACGGATAAAGTCACCATTGGCATCAAAACGCTGGCTTTGTGTTACTGGATTAAAAATACGGAAGTACGGTGCCGCGTCTGTACCGGTTGATGCGGCCCACTGCCAGCCGCCGTTGTTCGCCGCAAAATCGCCATCAATGAGCTTCGACATAAAGTATTGCTCGCCCCAGCGCCAATCTATATGCAAATCTTTAACTAAAAAACTGGCCGTGATCATACGTAAACGATTATGCATCCAGCCCGTTTGATTTAATTGCCGCATGGCGGCATCCACAATCGGATAACCGGTTTTACCCTGACACCACGCTTCAAATAAGGCCGCGTTATTCGGCCATTGAATGAGATCGGTTTCCGCTTGAAACGCTTTATGCTTAATTAGTTTTGGAAAGGCCAGCATGATGTGTTTGTAAAAATCACGCCAAATCAGTTCAGATAACCAGACTGCAGCACCACTTTTCTCTTGCCAAATTGATGCTCCGGCTTCTAATTGCAAGCGAGCGACGCATTGTTGTGCTGACAGCACGCCAATCGCCAAGTAAGGTGAAACCTGTGACGTGCCATCCACGGCAGGTAGGTCACGTTGCAAAGTGTAATCTTGCACCTTTTGCTGACAAAATAGGCGCATCTGCTGCAGCACTTCTGCCTCTGCCACTGGCCACGCCGCTGAACTGTTATCCCCCTCTTGCATCACAGTAAACGTTGGTAAGTCAGTAAAGATTCGCGCTTGTGGCTTTGGCTTAGCCAAGCAATGCACACCTTGATCGGCATATTTTGCTAACCAATTACGTTTGAACGGTGTAAATACTTTATAGACATCCCCCTGCTGGGTTAACACTGAGCCGGGGGGCATAATGCAAAGCCTGTCGAACCAATGACAATCAATCTGCTGCTGTTGTAACAGTGCGCTAACCTGCTCATCGCGCTGCTGCTCACGCACTTCGTACTCACGCTGTGCATACAAAGCCACCAGCCCTTTAGGAATAAAGGCAGCAATCGTCTCAGCGCAGCCAGCATAGTCGGCACCTTCCACCATCACTAACGGAATATTTAAATCTGCCAGCTCGCTCTCTAATGCTTTGACACGACGGCGCAACAAATCTTGACGCATAGCGGCCATATGATGTTGTTGCCAGCTTTTAGCGGTAGCAATAAACACAGCGATAACCACACCATTGTCTGCCGCCGCCGCGTTAGCAGCCGCATGCAATGCTTCGTTGTCATGACAACGTAAATCATGTCGAAACCAGACTAAATGGACAGAGGGTGTTTTCATGAGGCTTTGTATCCAAATTAGACGTGTTTGCACGTCAAAATAATTCCAGCAATCAATTTACCATAATTGCCTAAACACGATTATTTAAGGATCCTACCAGTAGAAAGCACGGCAGCACTGATCCTGACGTTACTGCTGTCAGCATTTTGCTCAGTAGTGAACACTCTTCTTTACAGTTGACCTATTCATTCGGATCAACCCTTTAAAAAAAATCAAAAAAAAACGGCAGTTACTTGGTAACTGCCGTTTTCGGATTTACTGTCTATCTAACCTTTACTGGTACCGCTTTCTACCCGTGATTTCAGTTTCTGGCCTGGCCGAAACGTGACTACACAGCGAGCAGAAATGGGAATATCTTCGCCCGTTTTTGGATTTCGGCCTGGTCGCTCGTTTTTAGTGCGCAAATCAAAATTACCAAAACCCGATAACTTAACCTGCTCACCAGACTCTAGCGCAGCACGGATCTCTTCAAAAAAAGCTTCCACTATTAGTTTGGCATCTCGTTTACTTACGCCAAACTTGGTAAACAAACGTTCTGCTAAATCAGCTTTGGTAAGCGCCATCTTTATTCCCTCAACGTTGCGTCGAAATCATTTTTAAGCACGCTAACCACTTGATTTATAACTTCTTGGATAGCTTTATCCTCAAGCGTACGCGCTTTATCCTGTAAGGTCAGAGCAATCGCTAATGACTTAAATCCTTCCGCAACGCCCTGACCGGTGTATACGTCAAATAATTTTAGGTCAACTAACTGATTTACGCCAACTTTTTTAATACTAGCAACAATATCAGCAAAATGCACATCTGATCTAACAACAACCGCTAAATCTCGGCGATTTGCCGGGTATTTTGATAAATCTTGCGCTTGCACTATTTGACGAAGGCCTAAAGCGGCAACGTCAAGCTCAAACAAGAAAGCTTTACCTTTAATGCCTAACTTACGTTCAGCTTCGGGATGCAAAGCACCTAAATAGCCCACTACCTCGCCATCAACATACACTGCGGCAGTTTGCCCAGGGTGCAGTGCACTGTGCTCTGCCGCAGCAAAATGTACACGAGCGGGCGCTGACAATAAGGCCAACAAGGCTTCGACATCACCTTTCACATCGTAAAAATCAGCCGGACGCTCTGCGATTGTCCAGTGTTCATTGGCATAAGAACCCACGACCACACCACCGATCACCGGTACTTGACGTACACCGTTTTCAGCAGCAGCATCAGGAATAAATTTTAAGCCATATTCAAATAACCGTAACCGATTATGCTGACGATTTTGATTGTATTGCACCGCTTGTAATAAGCCTGGCCAGCTATTTAAACGCATGGCCGACATATCTGCCGAAATCGGATTCGGTAACACTAAAACGCTTTGCTCGCCAAATAACGCCTGTTGCACTTTGGGATCAACAAAGCTGTAAGTAATTGCTTCTTGATAACCACGATCCACCAACACCTGACGCATTTGCGACACACTTAAACTGGCTTCATTAAAACGGCGCATTTTTAAGGCTGCGATGGGCGCTTGGTTTGGGATATTGTTATAGCCATATACCCGGGCCACTTCTTCAATCAAATCTTCGGCGATACTGATATCAAAACGGTAACCTGGCACCGTGACTTGCCAACCTTCTGCGGTATCTGTGACACCTAAGCCTAGGCGCTGAAAAATATCAGTCACTTCGCTGCGTGCGATATCATGACCGACAATGCGTTTTAACTTTTGCTCAGTCAACACGATAGGAGCTTTTACCGGTAAACAGTCTGCAGCAACCGCTTCGGTGATCGGGCCGGCTTCACCGCCAACTATTTGCAACAACAACGCGGTGGCACGTTCCATGGCGGTACGTTGTAATTCAGGATCAACACCGCGCTCATAACGATGCGAGGCATCCGTGTGTAAACCATACTGACGCGCTTTACCGGCAATGGCTAAAGGGGCAAAAAAGGCACTTTCTAGGAAAATATCCGTCGTGCTTTTTGTAACACCACTGTCTAAACCACCAAAAATACCTGCCATCGCTAACGCTTTATCCGCATCGGCAATTAATAAGGTATTAGCCTGCAAAGTCACTTCTTCGCCATCTAATAACACCAGTTTTTCGCCGGCTGTGGCCATTCGCACTTGAATATCACCGTTGATTTTTGCTAAATCAAAGGCATGCATTGGATGCCCCAGCTCTAATAAAACATAATTGGTAACATCAACGATGGCATCGATACTACGAACACCACAGCGCCGTAATTTTTCAGTTAGCCATAATGGGCTGGCCGCTTGCACATTAACGTTGCGAATGACACGACCTAAATAGCGTGGGCAGGCACTAGGGGCTTTAAGGTTGATGGCTTTTTGTTCATCGATGGTCGCAGCGACTGGCGTAAACACAGGCTGGCAAACCTCAAGTTTATTTAACGCGGCCACTTCACGCGCTAAGCCTTTAATCCCTAAACAGTCAGCACGGTTTGGCGTTAAATCAACTTCGATAGTCACATCGTCTAAAGCTAAATATTGACGAAGATCAGTGCCCACTGGCGCATCTGTTGGTAATTCCATAATACCGTCAGAGTCATCTGCCATGCCTAATTCTGAGAATGAACACAACATACCGTGTGAAGGCTGTCCACGCAGTTTGGCTTTTTTAATTTGAAAATTACCCGGTAATACCGCACCCACGGTAGCTACCGCAACTTTTAGCCCTAAACGGCAATTCTTTGCGCCACAAACAATGTCTAATAACTCCGCAGAGCCAATAGACACTTTGGTCATTTGCAATTTATCGGCATCAGGATGTTGCTCACAAGCCACGACTTCACCGACTACTACGCCACTAAACTCACCGGCCACCGCTGCAATACCATCGACTTCTAAACCGGCCATGGATAATTGTTCAGATAAAGCTTGAGTATCCAGCTTAGGGCTAACCCATTCACGTAACCAGGATTCGCTAAATTTCATCTTGTTCTACTCCGCTTATCTGAACTGCTTTAAGAAGCGCACATCATTTTCAAAGAATGAGCGTAAATCGGTTACGCCGTAACGCAACATCGTTAAACGCTCAACGCCCATACCAAAGGCAAAGCCACTGTACACGTCAGGATCGATGCCGACAGAGCGCAGCACATTCGGATGCACCATGCCACAACCGAGTACTTCTAACCATTTTCCGTTTTTACCCATCACATCCACTTCAGCGGAAGGTTCTGTAAATGGGAAGAACGACGGTCTAAAGCGAACCTGTAAGTCTTCTTCAAAAAAGTTTTGCAAGAAGTCATGCAAAATGCCTTTTAGCTCAGCAAAGTTGACATTTTTATCGACCATTAAGCCTTCAACTTGATGAAACATTGGCGTGTGTGTTTGATCATAATCATTACGATACACCCGACCTGGCGAAATAATGCGCAGTGGCGGTTGTTCTTTTTCCATAGTGCGAATTTGCACGCCCGAGGTTTGCGTGCGCAACATCAGCTTAGGATTGAAATAAAAGGTGTCATGATCTGCTCTGGCAGGATGGTGCTCAGGAATATTCAGCGCATCAAAGTTATGAAAGTCGTCTTCGATTTCTGGGCCGTGCTTGGTTTCAAAACCTAACTCAGCAAAAAAACTTTCGATCCGCGCAATAGTGCGACTGACCGGGTGTAAGCCACCGCTTTCAATAGCGCGGCCGGGTAAGGTGACATCAATTCGCTCTTGTGCCAACTTAGCGGCCAGTTGCGCTTGTTGTAACAGATCACGTTTTTGATTTAGCGCGTCTTGCACTTGCTGCTTTAATTCGTTTATTTGTTGACCAGCGATTTTACGCTGCTCTGGGTCCATCGCCCCTAAGGATTTCAGCAGATCGGTAATACTGCCTTTTTTACCCATAAAGGTTACGCGAACCTCTTCTAAAGCAGGAATATCGCTCGCGGTTGCTACCGCAGCCAGAGCCTCATTTAATATCGCTGTCAGGTTCATTGTTGTCCTCAACGTCACCAGGATTGCCTAGATTCAAAGCCGCCAATAATACACCAGAAATGGCTAGCACGCAGTTTTAGCAGCATTTTTTTTCGTTTAGAAGCAGATTTTTCTGATTATTTTAGGCTTGTTGCAGAATTTCACGGATGAATGGGATAGTGAGTTTGCGCTGATGCACAATAGAGGCTTTATCAAGTCGATCTAAAATAGCCACCAGCGAGCGGATATCACGATTATGGTGGTTTAATAAATAACGCGCCGCCTCAGCAGGTAGTTCAATGCCCTTGAGCCGCGCTTTTTGCTGTAATAAGCCTTGCTTGTCGTCATCACTTAACAAACGTAATTGAAAACTGGTGCAGGCATGCAAGCGTGACACTAAATCCGGTAAGGTGATCCCCAGCTGTTGTGGTGCTTGATTAGCTACAATAATCAGTGCTTTACCTTGCTCAACCAGACGATTATATAAATCAAACACCGCCACCTGCCAGTTGAGATCGCCCGCCACCGCCTGAATATTGTCTAAACAAACCAGATCGAGTTGTTCAAGGTTATCTAAGATCCGCGGAGTTAATTGCTCACAATCTTGCAACGCCACTAACTGGCTGGTGCGGCCTTGCTCATGCGCCTGCACGCAGGCAGCATATAATAAATGCGATTTACCGCTACCACTGGCACCGAATAAATACACCGGTGCTTGCCCACTAGGATCAGCTAAATACTGCTTTAAAAAGCTCACTGCCGCACTATGTTCGGCGGCATAAAAACTGTCTAAGGTTTCATCTTCAGGCAAAGTAACAGCTAAAGTCAGTTGCATTTAACGCCTAACAAATTGAAATACCGCTAAAACATCCGATGGATTAGGATCCGTTTGCAGCATCGGTACCCCAGGATAAGCACCGAAAGAAGGTTCAAGGGTATCGATTTTTTGAATAGTCGGTTCAAACTGCAAGCTTTGCAATAATTGCTCGGTACTCATTTGGATAGTCAGCTGAAAACGGGTAAATTGCGCGCTTTGTTGCACGATCTGAACTTTGCTGACCCCCAGTAAACTCGCAAGGTTACGCTCAACACTGACCACCTCGGCCAAACTTTGCATACCACCGACTTGCAGTACCACATGTTGCTCTGCTGCAGGGTTAAGTAAAATAGCGAATTGTTGCGCCAGTTCTTGACCTAAGCTAGCCGCATACTGCTGCATTAATTCTGTTTCACTGACCGCTTGATATTCATTTCGTAATACGCGCCCTTCTTGCTGGCGCAACGCGGTTAAACGCCAAGGTAATTCGGGGTTATCGTTTGTGGTTTCCAGTAATAACACCACCACTTCATCTGCTTGATAGCGTGCGCTGGCGGCATCAATTTGTTGCCAAAACCCGGCCCACACATCAGTTTCAGTTAACAACATTAAGTCGTCGATATCATACAAGGGTAAAGTAAAAGGTAAGGCTTGTTGCTGCAAAGCGCTGCTTAAGCTCGTTAACCAGACACTATCAGCGCGGCGCACAAAATTACGTTGCAACTGTTGTTGTTCAACAATCCAAAATAAAATTTCAGGTCTTTGACCACCCCATACTGGAATTTGGTAAGTTTTAAGTAATTGTTGAATACGTTGGCTGTCTAAGACAACACGAACCTTATTGCCTTGCTCGGTTCGGATCGCTTCAAACTGCTTAACGTAGCTTGCGGCATTGGCTAATTCACTACGCAGCTCGGCTTGTTGCATAATGTCTGGACGACCAGTCACACGCATTAACACTTGCTGTAAGGCTTCACGTTGCCATTGCTGTTGCGTTTGCTCTGCACTGACTTCAGCCTGATACAAAGGCGGGCGCTCTGCGCTACACAGTACATTGCTAAACAACAATATTAATGCTAACCCCAGCCATTTAGCCAAGACCATGCTCTCTCCTTTGCGCTGCTTACCAGATTACGCCTTATTATAACAAAGCCACCCGCAGGTGGCTTCACTCAAACAAGCAAACGATTAGCCTAAATGAACACCTAAACGATTGGCCACTTCTTCATAAGCTTCTACCACGCCACCTAAACCTTGACGGAAGCGATCTTTATCTAGTTTTTTACGGGTTGCTTTATCCCATAAACGGCAGCCATCCGGTGAGAATTCATCACCTAACACCACTTGGCCGTTAAAAACACCAAATTCTAATTTGAAGTCAACCAACAACATCCCAGCTGCGTCAAACAAGGCATTTAAAACTTCATTCGCTTTAAATGTCAGACGCTTCATTTCAGCTAATTGCTCAGCTGTTGCCCAGCCAAAAGACACCGCCAACGATTCATTCACCATCGGATCGTGTAACGCATCATTTTTTAAGAACAATTCAAAGGTTGCAGGCGTTAAAGCCATCCCTTCAGCAACACCAAGACGACGCACCAATGAGCCAGCAGCATAGTTACGAATAACGCACTCTACTGGGATCATGTCTAACTTTTTCACCAGCACTTCATCATCGCTGAGCAATTTCTCAACTTGCGTTGGAATACCTGCTTCTTGCAACTTTTGCATGATGAAAAAGTTAAATTTGTTGTTGATCATGCCTTTACGATCAAGCTGTTCAATACGCTCACCATCAAAAGCAGAGGTATCATTACGAAAGTGTAACACGAGCAGCGTATTATCTGTGG
Organism: Rheinheimera sp. UJ51; assembly: GCF_020819615.1. Taxonomy (NCBI): domain Bacteria; kingdom Pseudomonadati; phylum Pseudomonadota; class Gammaproteobacteria; order Chromatiales; family Chromatiaceae; genus Rheinheimera; species Rheinheimera sp. UJ51. The sequence goes on along the minus strand of NZ_JAJHOG010000006.1, from coordinate 200,757 downwards.
TGTTATACACTGTTTTGGCTTTTCCACGGTACAGCTCAGTTGTCTTTTGGACCATTTTAAACTCCGATCGGCAGGCACTAAAATCAGGCGCAAAGTATAAAGGGCTTTGGCCTGATCGCAAATGACTTTTTACCGCAGATTATAACTCAGCACCAGCTGCACGGATGGCGGTGACCATCGGCTCGTAAATACTGTTCACAATATCAGCAGATAATGGCTCACCTGTTTTGTCTAACCAAGCAATCGCAGTATGGTTATTGGCTAAACGTGATAACACAATCCGGTAATCGCCATTTTCTATTGGCAACTGTAAAGGGGCATCACGCAACGTAATGGTGCGCCAAAAACCCCGTTCGGGTTTGGTGTAATTCAAATAATAGGTATAAACAGAACGGTCAAAATCTGTTACCGATAAATTTAAATCATTAAATAATAACTCTAACTGTGACCACGTCACATCTAACGGCTGTTCAGTGATTAAAGCGGCATTGCCGGCTTTGTCGATACCGGGAGCCAAAGAGACTTCGGCCACTTGTGCACGTAACTCACGCGCCTTGGCGACCTCGGTTACAGCCACTTGATTAATCACTCGGTTAAGTAAATTCACTTCGTTGGCTTTAATTTGTACCGCATTGAGCTGTTCACCTGGCACAAAATACTGATGCTCTAACAAGGTCACCGTCATACTTAAACTGCGACCATGCGGCCGAGGTGCTAACTCAATTTGAAAACGGACTTGATCCACGGCATCTTCAGATTTCCAAAACAGAAAGCCGGAAGTCTCAGAGCGCTTGATCCAACCCGTTTCATACCGTAAGCCGGCATCGTCAGTTTGCTTTAATTCAATGGCTTGCTGTTGAAAAAACGCCTGCAATTGCTCAGTCACAAAAGGCGTTAACTCACCGGTTAAATCATTCCGTTCGAACCATACCCGAGCAAGTTTTTCTTCTTCCTCTAGGCGACTGCTGGTTGCAGTGGCAAGAACTAAGGTAGGAGAACGCTTACTGATTTGTTCTTTTGAGGCGGTTTTCACCGGCTGATTGGCTGGAATATCATAGATTGCTGGCTGATTGGGTGTGGCCATACCTGCGGGGATCTGCAGGTTAACTTTCTTCAGCTCAGTGCTTTCTGTTGGTGTTTTGTCAAAAACTGAACAGCCACTTACTAAGACGCTGACAGCGATAATACCATTTGCCCACTTTTGCACCTAAACTACTCCTGCTCTAAAATTCCGGCTTGTTGTAATGCCTGTTCGATTCGTTTTTCATGAATTGGTTCCAACTGGGTTAACGGTAAGCGCAAAAAATCAGACTTGATTAAGCCCATGCGCTTTAATGCCCACTTTGTTGGAATTGGATTGGATTCGATAAATAAATCTTGATGAAGCGCTTGAAGCTTTGCATCAATGGCTAAGGCTGCGGCATTTTGCTCGGCAAAAGCAGCCTGACACACTTGGCTCATGGCCGCGGGAACGACATTAGCCGACACCGAGATGACACCATGCCCCCCCGCCAACATAAACTGTGCAAAGCTCGCATCGTCGCCACTTAACAGTAAAAAATCAGCAGGACATAGCGCTTTAAGCTCGGCTAGACGAGCCAGTGAACCGGTCGCTTCTTTTATACCGACAATATTGTTGACTTTCGCTAAAGCCGCTACCGTTTCCGGTAGTAAATCAACGCCCGTTCTGCCTGGCACGTTATATAAAATGATCGGCTTGTCTGTTGCCGCCGCTACCGCAGTAAAATGCGCCAGCATGCCCTTTTGCATTGGCTTATTGTAAAACGGTGTCACCGTTAGGTAGCCATCGATGGGCAGATCAGCAAAGAATTGCGTTTTAGCAATGGTTTCACTGGTCGACATTGCACCATTACCCGCAATGACCGGGATCTTCCCCGCCACTTGCTCGCATACCTTAGCCATCACTGCATGTTGTTCTGCCATGGTTAAGGTAGCGGCTTCTGCTGTAGTGCCCATAATCACCAGACCGGCACTACCTTGCGCCAAGTGAAAAGCCACTAATTGCGCTAAGCTCTCAAAATCAACCTGACCCTCATCGGTCATCGGCGTCACCAGGGCAACGATACTACCTTTGAACATGCTACTGTGGCTCCACATTTTGTATTAAGGGCGCCTATGTTAAAGACAGCAGCCAGTAAACACAAGCAAGCTTTCACCCTGATTGCTGATGCGTAAGGGCAGATGACATTCATTTGCAATATGCTAAACTGCGCGCCGTATCATGCAGGCAAAAAAACTGCTGTTTTTAGACCTTTATAGGAAGTGCTATGCCTCTTCAACTTGTGGTTACCGCGATAGGCCCGGATCGCACCGGCATCGTCAGTAAGCTAGCCCGCTTGGTGACCGAATGTAATTGCAACATCATTGATAGCCGTATGGCTATTTTCGGCAGTGAATTCACCTTTATTATGCTGCTCTCTGGCGATTTACCGGCCATCAGCCGTATTGAACACCTGTTACCGGCTCTAGGGTTAGAACTTGATCTAACTACGATGAGTAAACGTACTAGTGGCCAATCGCAAACCCAGGTTGTGTCGCATTATGTCTTGGACTATGCGGGCCCAGACAAAGTCGGTACGCTTGGTGCTATTACGGGATTGTTAGCCAGTCACAATATTTACATTGGCTCTTTGCAATCGGCTACCAGCCCCAGCGCAAACGGCGTAATGATGCATACGCAAATGACGCTGGAGTTAGCGGAAGGGATTGATGCTGAACACATTTCTGTAGAACTCTTTGCCTTGATGCAACAACTCGGCTTACAAGGTACTTTTCAAGCACAACAATAAGGAAACGCTATGCAAACACTAACCGCCGGACAAATCGCCCCTGATTTTACGTTGCCCGATCAACAACAACAGCCCGTCAACCTTAGTGCTTTGCTTAAACAGCAGCGCGTACTTGTTTATTTTTACCCAAAAGCCATGACGCCAGGTTGCACTGTGCAGGCCTGTGCACTGCGTGACAGCATGGCTGAACTTGAACAGTTAGGCGTTAAAGTGGTGGGTATTAGCACTGACGCACCGGCACGCTTAGCCAAATTCGCTGAACGCGATCAATTGAATTTTACCTTGCTTGGCGATGAAGACCATCAGGTTGCAGAAGCTTTTGGCGTTTGGGGCTTGAAAAAATTCATGGGTAAAGAATACGAGGGTTTGCATCGTTTAAGCTTTCTTATCAATCAAGACGGTAGCATTGCAAAAGTCTTCGATAAATTTAAAACCAAAGATCACCACGAAGTCGTACTGAGCTACTTAAAAAGCTAGCATTCATCTTGCCAGACTCGCATTTTAGCCTGTCGTTATACTAAATAATGACAGAGCTGCTAGCATCATATTCAGTGATTACGCTTAGCTTTATCCTTATTTGGAGCACCCGATGAAAAAATTGATGACATTTTCTGCCTTGGCTTCGGCCCTTTTGTTAGCCTCACCTGTTGTGAATGCACAAACCTTACAAACAGAAAAATCAGTCTTGTCTGTTGAAAAAGTGGCCGAAGGCTTAGAGCACCCTTGGGGTTTGGCATTTTTACCCGATGGTCGGATGTTGGTCACAGAACGCGCTGGCAAGCTGCGTTTAGTTAATACAGACGGTAGCCTGAGCGCACCTTTACAGGGCTTACCTGACATCGTTATCAACGGTCAAGGGGGATTACTTGATGTGGTGTTACACCCTGATTTCGCAACGAATAAGCAATTCTATTTTAGTTTTAATCAGCCTGGCGAAAATGGCAGCAGTACGGCTGTCGCCCTAGCAACTTTGAGCGACACGGCGATCAGCGATTTAAACATCGTGTTTAGTGCTAATCCTAAATTTGAAAGCCGCCATCACTTTGGCGGGCGCTTAGTGATCAAAGAAAATAACTACTTATTTATTACATTGGGCGATCGAGGGCAGCGCCGTGATGATGCACAAACCTTAGATAACCATCACGGTAAAGTGATCCGTTTACATTTAGATGGTAGCGTACCCAACGATAACCCTTATGTGAAAGATGCTGCGGTATTAGATGATATTTGGTCTTATGGTCATCGTAATATTCAAGGTGCAGCTCTGCATCCCGTTACGGGTGAATTGTGGACGCATGAGCACGGCCCACAAGGCGGTGATGAAATTAACGTAACGCGTGCCACACATAACTATGGCTGGCCGGTGATCACTTATGGTGAAGAATATGGCGGCGGCACTATTGGTCAAACCAAAAAAGCCGGCTTAGAGCAGCCAATGCATTATTGGGTGCCATCCATTGCACCTAGCGGCATGAGCTTCTACTTGTCTGACGCCATTCCTGGGTGGAAAGACAGCTTATTAGTTGGATCACTGAAATTTGGTCAACTCGTGCGCTTAGAACTCAACGGTGAAAAAGTCAGTCATGAAGAACGTATTATGATTGGCCAGCGGATCCGTGATGTCCGCCAAGGCCCTGATGGTGCAGTGTATCTGCTGACCGATCAAATTAATGGCCAAATTCTTCGATTAAAAGCTGCCAATTAAAAATGTCTATGCTTCCTCGATCTACACTAGCCGGTGGCCTTGTTGCCACCAGCTTGTTGCCCTACTCGGCATTCGCGGCTGAACCCACAGAAATTATTGTGGTTACAGCCAGTCAGCAACAACAATCTTGGCTCAGTACGCCTGCGAGTATCGACATTGCCAGGCGCAATGAACACGGTCTGTTAATCGATAGCGCGGAACTCCTGCAAGGGATCCCTGGCTTGCAAGTTGATAGTCGTGCCAATTTTGCGCAGGACACACGGCTCAGTTTACGTGGTTTTGGTAGCCGCAGCGCTTTTGGTATTCGTGGTATTTACTTACAACAAGACGGTATCCCCATCTCGGCACCCGATGGCCAAGGCCAACTCTCCAGCGTTTTACTCGATAACATTGCTTATGCCGAAGTATTACGTGGCCCGATGGCCGTATTGTATGGCAATGGCGCCGGTGGCGTGATTTCGTTATACACTAATGAGCAACAACCCAGTGGGGTTAGCAGTGATCTCGCGTTAAGTTCGATGCATCAGCAATACCAACTGCAAATTAGCCAACGCTCATTAAATAATAGTTGGCAGTTGGCCGCTAAACACTTTGAAACAGAGGGCTTTCGAGAGCGTTCCAGCGCGCGTAAGCAACAAATTCAATTTGGTTGGCAAAGCTTATTAACAGACGAGCTCACCCTACGTGTTCGCATTGACGGCTCGAATGATCCGCTGCTGCAAGATCCGCTGAGTTTATCTGCAGAGCAATGGCGAGAAGATCCTGAGCAAACAGCGGCTCAAGCCAGTTTGTTTGATACCACTAAAAGCACCCGACAACATCAAGCCAGCCTTGCCCTAGCACACAGTGGTAAGCATCCTTGGCAAGTTGCTATTTGGCAAGGTAATCGTGAAGTGGCGCAAAACTTAGCCTTCCCCGGCTCTGCCATCACCTCATCAGGCGGTGTTATCGCACTAGACCGCGATTTCCAAGGCGCTAATGCACAAAAGCAATGGCAGCTGCACCCTGAGCTGAGTACGCTGGTTGGCGCGGCCATTGCCAAAAGTGATGATGCTCGCCAAGGGTATGTCAATCAATTCGGACAGCGCGGTGACTTGCGACGCGACGAAACCAATCTCGCCGAAAACCGGGATCTTTACTGGCGTGTCAATTATCAACCGACCGATAAATTGAGCTTTAATGGGGGGTTACGCTACAGCGAACTGCACTATGCTATTCGCGATAATTTTATCCAAGGCGCCAATCCCGATGACAGTGGTGAGCGCAATTATTACCAACACGCTGGCGCCATCGGTATAAATTATCAGTTTGCCGCAAACTGGGCTTGGTTTATGAGTACGGGTCAAGGTTTTGAAGCCCCCACATTAAGCGAGCTTGCCTATAAAACTGAAGGCAGTGGCTTAAATTTAGGCTTACAAGCCAGTGAGAATCGACAGTGGGAAACAGGTATAAAGTACCAAGATGCTGCGAGCAGTATGAGCTTAAGTGTGTTCAGTATCCGCAGCAGCGATGAATTGTTGGTTGCCAGTAGCAATAACGGCCGCACCAGTTATCGTAATGCCGGTAATACGGCGCGAGATGGTATTGAGTTGGCAATGCGCACCGCGTTATCCGCGCATTTGCAACACGATTTTAGCTTAACCTTACTTGATGCGACCTTTGCATCAACAGCACTATCGGGAAATCGCTTACCCGGCGTAGCAAAAACAGATGCCTATTCGCAATTACGCTATCAACCCCGCTTAACGCTGCCGTTGTATTTAGAATGGATCAGCAGCTATCGTAGCAAAATTGCAACCGATGATGAGAATAGTGATTTTGCGCCAAGCGCCGTTACTTTTGATGCCGCTATCAGCACCGAGCAGGTGTTAGCACAGTGGCAAGTGCGTTATTGGCTAAAAGTGAACAACTTAACCGATCGGAAAAATGTGGGTGCGGTGGTGGTTAATCAAAGTAATGGCCGCGCTTTTGAACCCGCACCAGGTCGTTATGTTAGTGCGGGTGTGAACCTAAATTATCGCTGGTAATATTAATCTGCGGGGTCAGCGGGATGGACTCTCGTTGACCACGCTTTCGCTGTTGCTTTTACCAGTGAAGCTAATGGTATGGCGAAGAAAATCCCCCAGAAACCAAATAACCCTCCGAAAAACAATACCGCAATGATGATGTAAACGGGGTTTAAGTCGACCACTTCTGAAAATAACAGCGGCACCAATACATTGCCATCTAAGGCTTGAATAATGCCATACGCCAACAGTAAGTAACCAAATTCAGGTGTTAAACCCAACTGAAACAACCCCACTGTAGCTACGGGCAGCGTGACCACAGCCGCCCCGATGTAGGGGATGAGTACCGAGAAACCGACCAATAAGCCCAATAACATCGCATAATTTAACCCAAACAACGAAAATACCGCGTAACTCACCGTACCGACAATGACAATTTCTAGCACTTTGCCACGAATATAATTCATGATCTGCACGTTCATTTCATGCCAAACTTGAGTAATTAATTTGCGCTCATCGGGTAAAAACTGCACAAAGCCATTAGACAACTCGGTTTTATCTTTCAGCATAAAGAAAACCATGACCGGTACTAATACCAGATAAATCAGCAGCGCGACTAAATCCACAATAGATCCCAGTGATAACGACAACACAGTGCGACCAAACGTCATGACTCGCTCATCAACTGATTGCATCAGCAATAAAATCTGATCTTCGCCGACCATGCCGGGCAGCAGTTCAGGTAATTCGAGTAAGTAAGTGCGACCGAGCGCAATCATTTGTGGCAAATCGCGTAATAAGTTTCGGCCTTGATACCAAGCAATCGGGACCACCCACATCAACAGCAGGATCAAAATGCTCATAAAACCAAGCACTACTGCGCTAGTACTGATGGTTCGATTAAAACCACAGCGCGTTAGACGTGCAACGGGCCATTCTAATAAGTAGGCAAAGACAATGGCGACCAACACAGGCGCTAACATGCCACTGAGCCAATAAATGGCAAAAAAACCGGTCAGCAGCATCAAAAACAGCGTAACAACCTGCGGATCAGAGAATTTGTTTTTGTACCATTTTTGTAACCAGTCTAGCATGTGATGCCTCGCGTAAATTTAAACGATTTTGCAGTATACCAACATCAGCATAAAAGTAACGACTCACTGTTAGACAAGGTGCTGAATGTGGTAAATTAGTGCAGTATTGAGCCGTTAGCTTACTGATTGTATTAAAAAGCGACAAACAGTGACGCTTCGTTGAACTTAACTGAACTTACAGCGTTTAACAGAGCCAAACCAGCAGAAATGTAGCTTAATTTGCAGCATCAAACAGGTCAGTGATTTATGATACGCTTTGCAGTAAGAAAGACAATTTTGCTCTCTCTGCTCACATTAAGTTTGCAGACGCCATCCGCTATGGCTTTAAATACATTGCCCGATATTGGCGGCAACGCTTTTTCAACTTTAACGCCTGAAAAAGAAAAACAAATCGGTGATGTACTGATCCGACAAACCCGTGCTCGTTTACCCATGGTGTACGACCCTTTACTCGATGAGTACCTTAATGCACTGGGTAACCGTTTAGTCGCTCGCTCGAATGATGTGAAATTTCCTTTTAAATTTTATTGGGTCAATAACAAAGAGATTAATGCTTTTGCCTCTTTAGGCGGCAATATCGTTTCTCATACGGGTACTTTAGCGGTCTCTGAAAGTGAAAGTGAGTTTGCGTCGGTGATCGCCCATGAAGTTGCCCACGTGACACAACGACATATCGCCCGTTTTGTTGAAGCGCAAAACCAACGTTCGCCGCTGACCATTGCCAGTTTGTTGGGATCGATTATTTTAGCGACCATCAATCCAGAAGCTGGCATGGCTGCGATGGCCGCCTCGCAGGGCGCGGCACAGCAAAGTGCCATTAACTTTACCCGCAGTAATGAACAAGAAGCTGATCGTATAGGGATGACGATCTTAGCCGAAGCGGGTTTTGATCCCAATGCCGTACCGATATTTTTCAGCCGGTTAAGTCAACAAAGCCGGTTTGTTAATCAACAATTATCCTTTTTACAAACGCACCCTCTTTCGCAAGCTCGAGTCAGTGACACCCGTTTACGTGCGCAACAGTTCCCACAACGTTTTGTGCCGGATAGCCAAGATTTCACTTTAACTAAATCGCGTATTTTGGCCCGTTATCATTACAGCACCAAAGACGCGTTAATCATCTTCGAACGTATGCTAACCGAACCCGGTGGCAATACCCGTGCCAATCATTACGGTTTAGCCATTGCCAAGCTGGATAATAAAAACTACGAAGAAGCCCGTGTTCTTATAGAAGACTTGCTGAAGCAAGATCCGTACAACCTGTATTACCTTGATGTGTATACGGATATCTTGATAGCTGAAAAGAAATACGAACAAGCAAAAGAGTTTTTACAACAAGCCTATTTACTGCGGCCTAACAACCAAGTGGTAACGTTAAACTACGCTAACGTGGCCGTGAAATCAGCTAACTATGGTTTAGCCGTACATTTGCTACGTAACTTATTGTATTACAAAGACGATAATATCTTAGCTTATGATTTGTTGTCAGAAGCTTATAAAGCACAAGAAGACTTCGCCAAATATTATGAAACACGCTCAGATCTGTTTTATCAATTGGCTAATTATCCAAAAGCCATCGATGATTTGAATGAAGCGTTGAACAGTCTTAAACCCGATGCCCGTTTAGAAAACCGGCGAATTGAAGCCAAAAAACGTCAACTGCAAGCTGAATTTGAGCGCTTGCAACGCATGTAACTGACGATGAGGACCTATAATGATTATTTACCATAACCCACGTTGCTCAAAAAGCCGTGACGCCTTAGCGCTTCTGGCCGATAGCGGCCAACCCTATCAAGTTATTGAATACTTAAAAACGCCACTCAATTACTCAGCCATCGTTGATTTACTGGCGAAGTTACAATTACCTGCACGGCAGATTTTACGCAGTAAAGAGCCAGAGTATCAAAGTTTGAACTTGGCAGATCCGTCGCTCAGCGAGCAGCAGATTATCGAGGCCGTAGTCGCACATCCACGTTTAATGGAGCGCCCTATCGTCGTTAAAGGTGAGCAAGCGGCGATTGGCCGGCCGTTAGCTAATATTGAAGCGTTGTTAGCATGACTTGCAGTGTTTTAGTCCTCTATTACTCACGCCATGGCTCAGTCGCTGCTTTGGCTGAGAAAATCGCCAGCGGCATCCAACAAGCCGGTGCAGAAGCAAAAGTTCGCTGTATAGCTGGTTTTGATAAAAGCAGCGTGCCTAAACACCCCGTCGCTGAATTAGCAGAGTTACGAGAATGTGATGGTTTAGCCTTTGGTAGCCCTGTACGTTTTGGTAATATGGCTGCTGAAGCTAAAGCTTTTTGGGATTCAACCAGCAGTTGTTGGCTTAAAGGCGAATTAATTAACAAGGCCGCGGGGGTCTTTACGTCTTCAGGCAGTTTGCATGGGGGCAACGAAGCCAACCTACTCAGTATGATGTTACCCTTGCTACATCACGGTATGGTGTTAATGGGCGTGCCTTACAGCGAGCCTGAGTTGCATAAAACCCAGAGTGGCGGCACACCTTACGGCCCAAGCCATGTCAGTGGTTTAAACCATGATACCCAGTTATCGGTTGACGAACAGCGATTAGCCTTGGCGTTTGGAAAACGCCTAGGCCAACTTAGTATTGCATTGAAAAATAAAGGATTTACAAGTTAATGACGGCAACTTCTGCAGTGCCCATGTCTGCGCAAACCCAACGTTTTCTGTTATTGGGTAGGCTTGGCTATTGGGGCTTATGGCTTTTGATCCCGCTGTGGCATCTTTGGTTGGCCCCAGTGAGTTATGGTGAAGATCAAAATTTGCAACCCAGCACGCTTAGTACACTCCTTTTTTTGTGGCTACCGTTATGGTTACCGATGATAGGCATTATCAAAGCCAAAGCATATACCTTTGCTTGGGCTAATTTTATTGTCATGATCTATTTTTTACACAGTTTAACCAACTTATGGGTCAGCAGCGGCTTATATCAAGCCTTGTCTGCAGTAGAGTTAGTGTTATCTTGCGTCATGTTTTATGGCTGCACCTACTTTGCCCGCAATCGCGGCCAAGAACTCGGTTTAAAAATCCCCAAATTAAAAGATGATCCTGAGCGCAAAATCTCGGGTCGTTAATCCAGCAAAACTGCAATTTACCCTCGGTAGCTTGCAGTTTTTTTTATGCGAGCAATCTGCTTGCTCATTGAGTCCGTAATATTCACTATCTTGAATAAACATATGCAGTAGTTATGAGCGAGCAATTGGCACTATTTCCATTAAGCAGTTTTCTGTTACCCGGTGGCAGAATGAAATTGCGGGTATTTGAGCCACGCTATGTCCGGTTGGTCAAAGAATCACTAAGTGAAAAACGTGATTTTGCGATGGCCACATTAAATCCATTCGTCAGTCAACAACACCCTGATCGGATATTGCCACTGGTCTGTAAGGTGAAAATAGAAGATTTTGAAGCGTTGCCAGATGGTCTGTTAGGCATCACCTTACGTGGCGTAGGTCGTTATCATATCCGCCACCGTTGGCAAGAGAGTGATAACTTGCACATCGCCGAGGTAGAAGCACAAGCAGATTGGGCTGATACACTGCTGCCGGCAGCTCAGCATGGCTTTGCCCAATCCTTTGCTGAGCTTTTAGCCGAATACCCGCTGTTAGCGGAGTTATACCCAGAGCCTAAACTGGATGATGGCGCTTGGCTGGCCGGGCGCTGGTTAGAATTACTGCCAATGCAACCGGCACTTAAGGTGAGCTTAGCACAAAGTGATCCTGCCTACTGCTTAGAACAACTTGAATGCTGGTTCGAACATAACGCCTAAGCCTTTAGGGCATTTTACTCAATACCCAAGTATTTATGCACTTGCACACTCAAGCGCCAGTTATGCTGAATACAGCTGGCGATGGCAAGTTCAGTGGCGCGCTTTTGCTGGCTAATCGGTTGTAAATACACTAACTTATTTAAAATTTGATGCTCGGTTAATAACGTCACTAGCTCATCAACGTGTTTTTGCATGGCCACCGGGTGTTTAATTTCATCAGCGCGTTGCAAAGCGCTAGCTAAAACTTTATAGCCCCCCGCCATATTCAATTTTGGTGATACCGTCACCCAACAATCAGCAGGGGCTTTTATTTCAAATGTGCCGCTGGTTTCAATTTGGCTACTGTAACCTTGCTCGCTTAACGCTTGGCATAATGGAACGAGATCATACATGCAGGGTTCACCACCGGTAATCACCACATGCCGGGCTTGATAACCACGCTCGGCAAACAGTGCTAACAAGGCTTGCGGTGTGACATCTGCCCAAAATTCACTATCGGCTTGTTTCGCACTGACCTGAGCTAAATCGACTTGTTGTTCCAGATTGATGGCCCAAGTGTGCTTGGTATCACACCAAGCACAGCCCACAGGACAGCCTTGCAACCGTACGAAAATCGCTGGCATACCGGTAAAACTACCTTCGCCCTGAATGGTTTGAAAAACTTCGTTAACCTTATACACCCGCTTTGTTAATCCTCTTAATCAAAGTAACCGACGCAATTAGTGCGCCCTAGCCGCTTTTGCACTATACTACGCGGCCAAATTTTCCGGCATTATACTAGAGAGAGGCGCGAATGACGCAAAAAGTTGTGGTTATTTATTCTGGCGGTATGGACTCCTTCACGGTGCTGCACAATGCCATTCATGCCGGTCATCAGGTCTATGCGCTGTCTTTTAATTACGGCCAACGCCACGTTAAAGAGCTAAAATGCGCGGAGCAAGTTTGCCAGGAATTAAATATCGACCATAAAATTGTTGATATTACCGCGATTAACCAATTGATCAGCGGCTCTTCACTGACCAGTGACATCGATGTGCCTGAAGGCCATTATGCTGCCGATACCATGAAATCGACCATAGTGCCCAACCGCAATATGATTTTATTGTCGCTTGCGGTCGGTTATGCCGACTCACTGGGCGCGCGCGCGGTATATTATGGTGCACATTCAGGTGATCACTTTATCTACCCAGATTGCCGACCTGAATTTGTTGAAAAAATGAATGATGTTTGTCAGATCGCTAATTATCAACCCGTCGACATTGTCAGCCCGTATTTATATCAGACGAAAATTGAGATTTTACGTGATGGCTTAGCAATGGGCTTGGATTACAGCAAAACCTGGACATGCTACAACGGCCGTGAACATGCTTGTGGTAAATGCGGTTCTTGTCAGGAGCGTTTAGAAGCCTTTGCACTTAATCACACCACCGATCCGTTGCCATATGAATAACGGCGGTGCCTGTTTAACCCTGTCTTTTGCTAAATAGGAGCGAAGCGGTATGCAGATAGACACTCAGATCACTAAACTGAGTCGACTGCCCTACACTGCCGGTGCAGAATTAGCCCAGTGTAGCTATACAGGATTAAAAACACTGATCATTGATGGTGATGAAGACGATTTTGATGCCATAGCAGAACGGCATCAGCAGACGATTACGCTGCGTTGTAGTTTGTGGGAGGCCAAACGGCTGAGCGATGACGACACCCAAGCGAACCCATCGTTACAAGCCATTGTCGCCAGCTTGCCGCAAGTTAAGGTTAGTGGCGTCGTACAGCAGATCCTTAGTGATGAGCAGCTATTACTGCGTCTTGCTGATAGCGCTGAACCTTTGCCGGTTTGGCTCAACGATACGCAGCAGCTGTGCGTTGGCCAACCCCTCAATTGCTATGGTGAACTGCACGCCAGTGTGCTGGCTTATCGTTAACAGCTGCGCTCAGTGGCTAACACCAGCATCACACTAAAACGAGCCCGTCAGCCACAAAAAAACCGGTTAGGCTTAAGTAGGTTATCTTAAGTTAAAACCGGTTTTTTTTACGCTAGCTCAGTGGCGAAATGAGGCCGTGCTAACTGCTAAACAAGCTTTGATGCAGTTGCTTGACGACAGCGGGGCCATCCTGATCTTGGATTAAGAAACACAGATTATGCTTTGAAGCGCCGTGACAAATCAGCCGCATATTAATACGCTCAAGCGCATGGAATAACGCGCCCGCTACCCCTTTACTGCTATGTAAATGGTTACCAATCACCGCCACTAAACTTAAACCTTGCTCAACGGTGACTTCACAAAAGGTTTTAAGCTCATCTAACGCGGGTTCAACGCTATTAGAAAAAGCACTAGTCATGCCGCCTTCATCCAGCGTTAGCGCCACACTGATCTCGGATGTTGTGACCAAATCGACCGAGATCTGATGACGGCTAAGCGTATCAAACACCCGTGTTAAAAAACCCGCGGCATGCAACATGGCAGGGCTTTTTACTGTGATCAAGGTTTGTGATTTACGCAAAGCGATAGCACGATAAGGTGGCCGCTCTTGCACGGTCTTCGCAATCCAAGTTCCACCGGCAGCCGGTTCACGGCTTGAACCGACAAACACCGCGATATTTTGCCGCATTGCCGGCAACAAGGTGGCAGGATGTAACACTTTAGCACCGAAAGTGGCCATTTCTGCCGCTTCGTCAAAACTGATTTCGCGGATACAACGCGCATCACTGGTTAAACGCGGATCGGTGGTGAAGATACCCACAACGTCGGTCCATATTTGTACCGTTGCCGCTTGGATCGCTTCAGCTAATAAGGCGGCACTGTAATCGGAACCGCCACGGCCTAAGGTTGTGGTTTGTTCAAAATCATCTGCGCCAATAAAGCCTTGGGTAACAACACGATAATCGGCTAACAACGGTGTTAAATGCACTTGAGCAAGCTCAGCGATCATTGCTAATTGCGGCTCAGCTTTGCCAAAGCGACTGTCGGTACGCATAACACGGCGAATATCAAAACACAGCGAGGCCGCACCACGCTCAACTAATACTTGTGCAAACAGCACAGAACTTAAACGCTCACCAAAGGATTGGATCAGATCTTTATGTGCGCTGCTGTATACCGCACCGCCATTTTCAATCATCGCTCTAAGTTCAGCCAACAACAACTCAATAGGCTCGGCTACGGCTTGCGGTTGCTGTAAGCGATTTAACACATTTAAAGTAATGCGCTCAATGCCAGCAAAGGCATCGTGACGGGAAGTGACATCAGTGGTTTTGGTAATATCCACTAACAAGTTGGTTACGCCAGAGCTTGCGCTAACCACTACCACACGGATATTGTCATCTGCCAGAATGATATCGGCACAACGAGACATAGCATCGAAGTCAGCGACACTGGTGCCACCAAATTTGGCAATAATAAATTTAGACACTGGGGTCTCTCCTTAACAAATTAGATAAGCAGAGCATGGCATTTGCTAGCAGGCAAAACGAGAATAGAAACAGACCGTTGCTGAAAGTAACAAAGGCCAGAAGCTCTCCACCGATTACAGGTGACAGTCCTAAGGATTCAGCCTTAGCGACCGAGTAAGTAATGTCTATCTCGTTACTCACTCTCGGCGCTAAACCCCCTCAACTATGCTACGAGTGATAGTGCTCTGACATAGAATACCTGGCTAGCGCGCCTCTTCTGGTCTATCGAATACGATTGACGGCGCTGACTTTACCAAGATTTCTGCAGACTTGCAATAGCCTTTTAGCCATCTAGATGTAAGAATGCAATTATTTTCTTGAACCGTCAAGCGCCAATGAAAAATTAATAATGTGTTTGAATATGTTTTAACCGTTCTAGAAAACGTTCCATGGTTTTTTCTTCAGCGGCATCGGCATGCCATTTATTATGAAAACCCAAGGTGAGTTGCACTTGCCCATCGGTAAAGTAGACTTCATAACCATCAAAACCTTGGCTTACAGTTATGCCTTCTAATTCAAAGCCCGCCCCCTGCTCAGTGTTCACGGCTTGACCTGATTTTTCAATTTTACTGTACAAATTCAGTAAGAACTTGCCATCAATTTCGTTTTGCATAATGACTCCAGTTTGTTCGGTTTGAACCAGTTACGCTTTATCGGTATAGTTCGATTGTCTTAAAAGGAGAAAAATAATGAAAATAGCCTTTGTTGCTGCCAGTTTACTCAGCATCTTTGCAGCTCACGCCAACATTGTCCAACCCGCACCGCTCGTCTCTATTGCCACGCATGATAGTTTTTTTAATCAATTAAAAGCACTGTGCGGAAAAGCCTTTGCCGGTAAAACTGTCGTTGATACACCCGCTGCACCGGGTTTTGAAGGTGCATTAATTATGCACGTACGCCGCTGCACCGATACGGAATTACAAATACCGTTTCATGTCGGTGACAATCATTCGCGTACTTGGATTATCACTAAAACCGGTTCAGGACTCTCTTTAAAACACGATCACCGCCATAAAGATGGTTCGCATGACGAGCAAACCATGTATGGGGGCCATACTGTTGATGCCGGTTGGCCGAACGTTCAGTCGTTTCCTGCCGATCAATACTCTAAAGAGTTATTTGCCGCCAATGGCTCTGCACAATCCATTGGCAATACCTGGCAAATGTATGTCTATCCAGAACAATTTACTTATCGGCTAGTGCGCGAAGGCCGCGAATTTCGGGTCGACTTTGATTTGACTCAACCGGTGTCTTTACCGCCTGTACCTTGGGGTTATGCCGATTAACCGCCCTAATTTCGCGACGGCAGCACTAGGCAAGTGTGTCGTCGACTCATACACTAAGAATATAGCCTAACACATCCAAGGAAGTTCTAATGAAAGATACTGTTAAACCTGCTATCTGGTTAAGTTTAGCCTCTGCACTATTCCTCAGTGCTTGCGATAAACCTGCCAAAGCCCCTAGTAATGCGGCGGCTACGGCAACCACCGAAGCCCCTGCGTTAGTCGATACCGACTTTAACCCTAAACTCGCTGAATACATCAAAACCCTGTCTTCAGATGAATTTCAAGGGCGCGCTCCGGCCACTAAAGGCGAAGAGCTTACCGTTGCTTACATTGAAGATAATTTTCGCCGTATCGGTTTAAAAGGCATTGATGGCGACAGCTATAAACAACCGGTATCTTTGGTGCAAATTGATCCGAAAAATGTCACGGCAATGACACTTACGGGCGGTGGCGATGCGGTGCCTGATAGCCTAGCTTATCGCGATGACATGATTGCTTGGACCACCCAAGTTGTTGAAAAAGTTAATGTCGCAGAAAGCGAAATGGTGTTTGTCGGCTACGGTATTGTTGCACCAGAATATAATTGGAACGACTACGAAGGCTTAGATGTTAAAGGCAAAACCGTCGTGATGTTTGTTAACGACCCCGGTTATGCGACTCAAGATCCTGAATTGTTTAACGGTAATGCCATGACTTATTACGGTCGTTGGACTTACAAATATGAAGAAGCGGCGCGTCAAGGCGCGGCAATGGTCCTGATCATTCACGAAACCGCACCTGCTAGCTATGGTTGGGGCGTGGTTGCGCATGGCTCGCCGATTAAATTTGATTTAATCAAAGAAAACAAAAACAGTGATCGTGCACAAGTGGAAGGTTGGATCACCGCAGAAACCGCTGAAAAGCTGTTTAGCAATATTGATCAAAATATTGAAAGCATGCGTGCACAGGCTTTATCAGGTGATTTCAAACCGGTGCCATTAAATGTGAAAGCGTCGGTTTCCATCGATAACAACTTACGCGAGCTTAACTCAAGTAATGTGGTCGGTTACATTGAAGGTAGCAAATACCCCGATGAATACGTACTTTACATGGCGCATTGGGACCACCTTGGCATGGACTTCTCCAACCCAACCAATAAAGTCTTCAATGGTGCGCAAGATAATGCCAGCGGCACCGGTGCTGTTATTGCCTTAGCGGAATACTTTAAACAACACGCCCAGCCAGAGCGCTCGGTGGTATTTGTGTTAGTGACGGCGGAAGAGCGTGGCTTACTTGGCTCTGCTTGGTATGCTGCAAATCCAGTATTCCCATTAGAGAAAACAGTTGCAGCCATCAATATGGATGTGATGAACGTTTATGGCCCAATGAAAGACATGGTCGTTGTTGGACTAGGTAACACCGACTTAGAAGAAATATTGGTAAAACACACCAAAGCACAAAATCGATATGCCGTAAAAGAGCCGAATCCAGAAGCCGGTATCGCTTACCGTTCAGACCATTTTAGTTTGTCGAAAAAAGGGGTACCGATCCTGTATGCCAAAGGCGGTAATGACCACTATCAAAACGGCTCAGAATGGGGTGCGGCTCAACGTGCAGAATACAACAGCTGTTGTTATCACAAAGTAGGCGATGAATGGGACGACAGTTGGGACTTACGTGGTGCGCAGCAAGATCTGTTTTTGTACTATCGCGTCGGTAACGAGTTAGCGAATAGTCGACTGTGGCCAAACTGGTATCAAGGTAACGAGTTCCGCGCTATTCGTGATGCTTCAGCGGCACAACGCCAAGAATAATTTTTCTTAATTTAATCAGTTACATTAAAAAGCAGCTTCGGCTGCTTTTTTTATCGCTATAAATTCAGAATCAATTCAGTTAGGCTAAAGCACACTCACCTTTGGCGGTAAACTAACGAGGAGCCTGCATGCGTCGATTGCTAAAAATCTTAGCTATGCTGCTGTTAGCATTACCGGTGTTACTGTTTATCGCTTGGTTGTACCTGCATACTCAATTAAAAATGGCCGGGATCAGTAGCTGGTCGCTGCAAATAGCACACCTTTCTTGGCATCAAGCCAACATAAACCAATTAGATCTCGTTTATGAAAACGACCACTATCGTAGCGAAGTGAGCTTACACGACTTACAACTGCGCTGGTCATGGCCGGCCTTTTTTCGAATTCAAGCACATAGCATCCAACTGGCCAGTGCTACCATCACTGTGCAGCAAACCGGCGAGCACGTGGCAGACACCGCCGCTCGCCCCCCTGTGGTGCTATCAGCCGATTGGCGCTTACCTGCATGGTTGCCAAAGCTGATTAAACTAGACCAAATCGATTTATTGCTGCCCTGTGCCAGCGGCCAATGTGCCTTGCAAGCTAGTCTACTGGCCAGTGCGGATGAGCAGCAAGCTTGGCAAGCCAGTTTATCGTTCAGAAGCCCACAGTATCAGCAAACCGTCAAAACTGATTGGCAATTGCAGCAAGGTCCTGATGCACTGGCTGTTCAAGCGACCTTGATCCTAGATCAGCAACTGGCGTTAAGTTTTAAACAACAGCTTGCTGTCGATCGTGCTGCCAGTACCGAGTTAGCCTTAGCCATTTCGCCGCCCTCACCGGCCTTATTAGCTTGGCTTAACGAGTGGGATCTGCAGCTACCTGATGAATGGCGCGAGCAATTTACCCAACCAGTACAATTACATCTTGTCGCCCGTTGGCAATTACCCGAGCTATGGCCTGAGGCAAGGCTAGCAACCAACGCCTTACCCTTGGCCAATGCCGAGTTAGATATTATTGCCAGAGCCCCCGATGCATTTATTATTCCCAATGTCGGCTGGTTAAAAGGAGAATTAAAGGCACAGCTCCAGATTGCCGATCAGCAATTGGCGCAGTGGCAATTAGCCGCTGATCTGGCATTAAGTCATTATCCTGATTTTGGCCTGAAAGCTTATTTGGCGGATCCGCTGGCGCCGCTGCTGATTAAAATTGATAGTCAAAGCGCCAGCAGCCCATCATTATCGCAACTGCCGCTAAAACTTCAACTTAGTTCGGCCAACCCAGTACAAAGCAGCTTTAATGCACAAGCGATGTTAAGTTTAACACCAGAGCTAGCCATCACGCTCAATCAAGCTGAGCTCACGCTAAAAACCAAGCAACTGCAAGTCAAAGCGCACCAATTAAAACTGCAAAATGTGACATTGCAAAGCCGTTTTCACGGCGCTTGGCAGGCCAAGTATTGGCAATTACAGCTAGCCGATAACACCAGCTTAGCGGCAAAAGTGACGCATCCCAGCGCTAAAGGTCAAGTGAAACTAGCCCTTAATGCCACCACAGTTAGCCAAGCAGCAGACGCCGATGTCACACTGAGCAGTCAACTGCAACTGCTGGTACAACAACTGCAACACACTCAATTGTTCACACAAAACTGGCAATGGCAAGGCAACGTCAGTGGCTCCCTCACAAAGCTTGACGCTGACGGGGTGTTAAGTAATAACAGTGGCTTAACCGTAAAACAACAAACCGCGTGGCAAGCCCCTGCGCAACTGCAAATGGATTGGCAACTAGAGGACTTGTTTTTACTGGCAGGCAACCCATTAGCCACAAGCTTCCATGCTTGGCCAAGTTTACTTAGTTTAAATCGTGGTCGTATTAACGCCCATGGCCAGCTTAGCTATCAGCAACAACTTGTTGCCACTGCACAGGTGAATTTTCGAGAATTAACAGGGCTTTATGATCGTACCCTGTTTACTGGCTTAACCTCTGAGTTTTTAGTGAATTTACAAGCCCAGCAATTCACAATAGCGGTGCCACAATTGCAGCTGGCGCAGCTTAACCATGGCTTACAGATGGGCCCGTTACAGCTGAAGGCGCAGTATCAAGCGACCCTAGCAGAACCTATTTTAGGTAATTTACAACTGTTAGACGCTCGACTAGGCTTTATGCAAGGTGAGTTGTCTGTTGAACCTCAATTAATGGCGCTAAAACAGCCAAGCCAGCAACTGGTATTATTAATCAACCAACTTGATTTAGCAGAGCTGGTGCGTCAGCACCCCACTACAGAATTAAAAGCCAATGGTAAACTAAGCGGGCGTATTCCATTAACTATCAACAACAAACAATTTAGTGTGCAACAAGGTCAATTAGCCGCAGAAGCGCCAGGCGGCACTTTGCAGTATCGCAGTGCCGCCAGTGCTGCCTCAGCGAAGAGTGGCGGTATGAAAATCGTCTTTGATGCACTGGAAAACTTTCAATTTAGTGTACTGAACTCTGAACTTAATTATGCAACCGATGGCAAACTGACGCTGGCGCTACAGCTAAAAGGCGCCAATCCGGCTTTACAACAAGGTCGAGCGATTAATTTAAATATTAACTTAGAGGAAGATTTACCGGCCATGCTCGCGAGCTTGCAGTTAGCCAACAAACTGAACGATACCTTGACCAAACGAGTCCAACAATATATTCAACGACAACAAGCTGCGAAAGCCGCTGCAGGAGAAAAACGATGAAACGACATGTGCTGCTAGGGCTAGGCTTAGTTTTCGCCCTTGCTGCTTGCACCCCAAAGGTGGAAGTCGCACTAGCAAATGAGCCTATTAACATTAACCTTAATGTAAAAATCCAACATGAGATCTATATTAAAGTAGATAAGCAACTCGACGATTTATTCAGTGATGCCAGCGGGTTATTCTAAGGAGAACACCATGACTTTTTTATCACGTTTTACCGCTTTTAGCTCACTTAAACTGTTAGTACTAAGTGTATTAATGGCAGTCAGTTTGCCAATTATGGCCATGACATTACAACAAGCAATGGCCGCTTTACCCAACGCCAAAACACAAGGTTTAGTTGGTGAACAACTGAATGGTTATCTTGGGGTGATCAACGCCAATAGTGAAGCCGACACCATCGCTAAACTGATTAATGATGCACGCCGTGCCGAATATACGCGCCTAGCAAAAGACAACAACATCGCCGTTGCAGATGTTGAAGCCTTAGCAGGTCAAAAGGCCATCGAACGCACGCAACGTGGCCACTTTATTTTACTTGAAGGGAAATGGGTACAAAAACGCTGATTTTTACAACAAAAACAGCAGCTTTACCGATAACAGGAACCAACAATTAGACTTTAGTCGCATACTTGAACATCAGGCCTTACTGTATTATTTAAGGTTGATTCTAACACCCACTAAGAGGTTATAGCATGAATGCTATTTATTTGATGGTAATGGGCCTAGCCGCCATGGCGCTAGGTTACTTTGTTTACTCAAAGTTTATTTGCGAAAAAATCTTCAAGGTAGATCCAAATTTCCGTACGCCCGCTCATGAAATGCAGGACGGTATCGATTATGTGCCAACCAACAAGTATATCTTATGGGGGCATCACTTTACCTCAGTAGCGGGAGCCGCCCCCATCATCGGGCCTGCCATTGCGGTGATCTGGGGTTGGGTACCGGCTTTTTTATGGGTTGTCTTTGGTACTATTTTCTTTGCGGGTGTGCACGATGCAGGCGCAATTTGGGCCAGTAGCCGTAACAAAGCGAAATCTATCGGTGCCTTAACAGGTGATATCGTCGGTAATCGCGCACGCAGTATCTTTATGATCGTAATTTTCTTGGTATTGCTGATGGTTAACGCGGTATTTGCCGTGGTTATTGCCGGTCAGTTAATTAACTTCCCAAGCGCCACCGTGCCCGTCTGGGGCGCCATTGTGGTTGCCTTAATTATCGGTCAGTTAATTTATCGCAAGCTGATTGGCTTGTTAATGGTGACCATTATTGGTGTCGTCGCGCTCTATGCGATGATTTATGCCGGCCCAATGTTCCCGCTGTCGTTACCAGAAACCGTTATGGGTTTATCTGATCGCCAAGGCTGGATTGTCTTACTGTTTGTTTACGCAGCTATCGCCTCATTATTACCGGTATGGGCCTTATTGCAACCACGTGATTACATTAACGGCATCCAATTATTTATCGGTTTAGGTTTATTATACGCGGCCGTTATTTTTGCCAGCCCAGATATTGTTGCTCCGGCCTTTAATCATGATGTACCGGAAGGCACACCTTCGCTGATCCCATTGTTGTTCGTTACTATCGCCTGTGGTGCTATCTCCGGTTTCCATGGTTTAGTTGCTAGCGGTACAACTTCTAAACAGCTTGATAAAGAACCCGATGTACGTTTTGTCGGTTACTTCGGCGCCATTGGTGAAGGTTCATTAGCTTTAGCAGCCATTATTGCTGCCACTGCCGGTTTTGCTACCCTTGCTGATTGGCAGGCGATTTATCATAGCTTTGGCCAAGGTGGCGTTAGCGCCTTTATCCGCGGCGGTGCCAATATCTTGGAAAATGGTATTGGTTTAGACGCGGTTTTATCTCAAACCTTGTTAACGGTAATGGTGGTTTTGTTTGCAGGTACCACGATGGATACCGGCTTACGCTTACAACGTTACATTTTCCAAGAATGGGGCAGTATTTATAATATTAGTTGGATGCAAAAAGCTGCACCCGCCACGCTGTTAGCGGTAGGTTCTTGTTTACTGCTGGCCTTTGGTGCCGGTGGTGATGGTTCAGGCGGCATGATGATTTGGCCATTGTTTGGTACCACTAACCAACTATTAGCAGGTTTAACCTTGCTAGTGATCACGGTTATGTTAGTAAAACTGGGCCGTCCAATGTGGTACACGCTGGCACCATTAATCTTCTTATTAACGATGACCACTCTAGGTCTGTTAATTCAACTCAAAAGCTTTTATGACAAGCAAGATTGGTTCTTATTCACTCTAGACTTGGTTATCTTAATCGCAGCAATCTTAGTGATCCTGGAATCTGTGGGTACGCTTACCCGACAAATCAAAGCCAATAAGCTTGCCAACGATAAAGTATGAAGCTCGATACCATTAAGGCCTGGTTTCGCCAGGCCAGTTTTTATGCTGAAGAGGCTTATAATGCCCCCTACCGCTCGGCTATTGCCCGAGCGCAACGTGAGCAAAATGACCTCTTCATGCTACTGATTTTTTCTGAAATGATGGGTGTCCCCAACCCTGCCAGTTATTACACCTTAGAATTGCAGCCACTGTTAATGGAGCGATTTCATGATTGGCATACCCGCATGGGTATGGAGCACTCACCTCTGGATAATTTCAAATGTTGTTAACCGACAAAAAAGTACTGCTAATTGGTGGCAAGGGCGGAGTCGGTAAAACGACCATGTCTTCCGCCTTAGCGGTATTAGCCAGCCAACGCGGTAAAAAAGTGTTATTGGTTTCCACCGATCCGGCGCATAGCTTGGCCGATGCCTTTGGTCGTGAAAAAATTGGCGACAAGATCACTCGCTTAGCTGCAAATCTGGATGCGTTAGAACTCGATCCTGACGAGGAGGTCAATCAACATTTAGCCAAAGTCAGCGCGCAACTGAAGCGTTTTACCCGTCCTGAAATGTACGCTGAAATTGAACGGCAAATGCGTTTAACACGGCAATCACCTGGGGCACAAGAAGCGGCCATGCTGGAACGGATTGCGCATACGATTGAACTGGGTTTAACCGATTATGATTTAGTCATATTCGATACGGCACCAACAGGCCATACTTTGCGCTTACTCAGCTTGCCTGAAGCCATGGCCGCGTGGACGCAAGGCTTACTCACTGCCAATAAACGCTCGAAAAAACTCGGTGAAGTGCTCGGACATCTGACCCCTAAAGGCGGCCGTGATATTGATAATCCGCTGGTTGATCCCGCCGAGCTGGCGACATCAGGCATGGATGAGCGCAATAAGGCCATCACCGAAACCCTATTAACTCGGCAACGTTTATTGCAACGCACCCGTGAGTTATTGCTTGATAAAAAGCGCACCGCTTTACTCTTTGTATTAACGCCCGAGAAATTGCCTATCTTAGAAACAGGACGTGCGGTACAAAGTTTACAGCAAGAAAAATTACCGTTAGCCGGTTTAATCGTTAATCGTATTTTACCTGCTGAAGCGGATGGCGCTTTTTTAGCGAAAAGACGCACCCAAGAACAAAGCCATTTACAACAAATTGAACAGGATTTTAGCCAGCTACCGCGCTATAAGATCCCGTTACAAGCTACTGATATTCAAGGCTTAGCCGCTTTAGAATTAATGGCTAACTTGTTAAACAACGCTGGGCTTTAAGGCCCAGTTTTTTTTCGTCTGCACAAATTTGCCCTTCAGCAAGACCTCATGTTGGTAGTGCAAAGATTACGAAACACTTGCAAAAATACAGCGCTTAAAAAAAGAATTTAAAAAATGAACCATTTATTTCTTGCACATTTAATAATCATTGATTAGTATAAATTCATTGACAGGCAAGTCATCCGAAAGGATGAACACGCAAAGCTACGGATCTAACGGGTTCTTCCCTATGATAGCCGGGCTGCCATTAATTAACCCATGTTAATTAATGATCACGCTTCCCGCATGATTTGCCTTTCACTAAATTAACTAACTTTACAGTGATCGCCAACGGCACACGCAGGAGCACACCATGACTAAGACCATCATTACACTTGCCGCTTTAGTTGCTACATCAGCTTTTATCAGTACTCCTGTTGCCGCTGACGAACAGTTAGCACAATCAATCTGTTCTTACGTCGCTGCAGATAACCGTAACCAATTACGTAAAACTTTATCTGATAACCGCTTACGTTTAAGCAATGTGTACGATGGTATCGTATGTGACGGCTTACCCATGGTCCGTTTTGCAATCAAAAACAACGCGAATGACACCGCTGAATTTATCATCAAGCAATTACCAGGCAGCATCGTTGCCTCTTCAGGTGACATTGATTGGGCTAAAGGTAATGGCTTTGCTGAATCACCTGTGGTTGAAGTTTTAGTTGCTCGTGCAGGTGGCTAACCGCTAAACATATACACTCCCTCTCCTTTTAGCCAGTCAATTTGACTGGCTTTTTTCATCTTGCCCTAAGCAAACCCGCTTCTAAATCTGTTAGCACATACGCTTTTATTTCGCTGCCTGAAGCGAGCTTTTGAACATTTTTATTTATTTTAGCAACAAAGCAACTCAGGGCCGCCTACGTTGCAACCCTTGGCAAATTGATGTTTTTAAAAAACCAGCACTTCTAAGCTTTTGCTAATAATGCATGACTAAGACAAAGCCTGTCGCTGCTGCTGACAGGCTTTTTTTATCGCTTATTTTACCGTCCTGCGCTTTGCTATTGATGCTGTTGTGCTATTGATACAACAATGCCACTCGCTAGCGGTTTTTATCTGACGCTAAGGGTGATTTAACGCAGCAACTGCGCTAGCCTCTTAACTAATCTTATAGAGTATGACAATCTAGGGCTTGTTGACGTTTGCTGTTTAGATTTTGTTCGTTTGGCGATGTTTTGATCGCGAAACGAGAAGTGCAGTTTAGTTATTCTAAATAAACGACGAGAGACAAAGAGCAAAGCATCGCCAAACGAACCCTTCGGGCAGCGTGTGGCTGGCATTTCTACTACGTTATCGCTTGTTTATGTAGAATAACTACACGGCACAAGCTCTGCCTTGTACAAATACCAGCCACTCAGCTGCAAAAACAACCATCAAATGTCAACAAGCCCTAACTAAAATACAAAAAATACAATAATAAGGATCCTTATGCGTATTCAGTCTCCAACCTTACTCGCGTTAGCCATCAGTAGCTTTTTTAGTTATGCCGAAACAGAACCTGCTACCTGGCAGGTTAATGCTCCTATCGGTCAATTCAGCAGTGTTGATATTAAGGTACAACAAGGTAGCTGGATGAACGTTAACGTCAGCCCAGACGGTAAAACCGTGGTATTTGATTTACTGGGTGACATTTACACTATGCCGATTAGCGGTGGTAAAGCCACGCCGCTGACCAACGATATAGCTTGGAATATGCAGCCAGTATTTAGCCCCGATGGTAAATACATCGCTTTTACCTCAGATCGCGATGGTGGAGACAACATTTGGATCATGGGCAGCGATGGCTCAGCGCCTCGTGCCGTTACCAACGAAACCTTTCGCTTACTCAACAGCCCTGCTTGGAGCCCAGATAGCCAATTTATTGTGGCGCGTAAACACTTTACCGCCAGCCGCTCTTTAGGGGCGGGTGAGGTATGGCAATACCATATCAGTGGCGGTAGCGGTGTGATGTTAACCGAGCGACCTGATGATCAAAAAGATCTGGGTGAGCCCGCCTTCTCACCCGATGGCCGCTATATTTATTTTTCACAAGATGATACGCCAGGCAAAACCTTCCACTACAGCAAAGACTCAGAATCGGGTATTTACACCATCAAACGTTTTGAACGTGAAACCGGTAAAATGGATGTCATTTTAACCGGCCCGGGCGGTGCAATTCGGCCAACCCCCTCACCTGATGGCAAATATTTGGCATACATTCGTCGTGTCGACTTTCAAAGCACGCTGTTTTTATATGATTTAACCAGTGGCGAACACATCAAACTCTATGATGGATTAGATCGCGACATGCAAGAAACCTGGGCCATTCACGGTGTTTACCCTACCGTCAGCTGGACACCTGATAATAAACATCTGGTCTTTTGGGCGGGGGGCGAAATTAAACGCTTAGCGCTTAGCGATAAAAAAGTGAGCACCATTCCCTTTGAAGTGAATACCAGCAAGCAAATTCAAACGGCAGTACGGGTTAAACAAAACTTAGACCAAGACGAATTTGACGTAAAAATGTTACGTTTTACTCAGATTTCGTCTGATGGTAAACAAGCGGTCTTTACCGCGCTTGGCCATCTCTACATCACCGATATTAACGATCCTAAACCGCGTCGTTTGACCCGTCAAACGACCGATTTTGAGCTATACCCGCAATTTTCTCGCGACGGCCGCGAGCTGGTTTTTGTGAGCTGGAATGACCAAACGCAAGGTGCTGTTAATATTATCAACTTGCGCAACAACCGCGTGACCAAACTGACCAATGAGCCAGGCAAGTATATCGAACCGACGTTTAGCCCAGATGGCAAAACCGTGGTGTATCGTAAAATCGGCGCTGGCGGTATTTTGCCACTGCAATGGTCGCTACAAACCGGTTTATATAAAATCAGCAATCGCGGCGGCGATGCTACCCTGATCGCTCGTAATGGTCGCAGCCCCATGTTTGGCGCCAACAATGACAAAGTGTATGCGATGGATTATGGCAGTGCCCCTAGCTTAATCAGCATTGACCTGCAAAAACACACGCAACAAACACTGTACACCGCAAAATTTGGTACAGAATTTAAAATCTCGCCAGATGGCAAACATTTAGCCTTTGCCGACCGTTTTAAAGTGTTTGTTACGCCGTTTACTGAACGTGGCAGCGCTATCGCGATTGGCGCCAACGATAAGCAATTCCCAGTGAAACAATTGTCGGTACGCGCAGGTGAGTACATCAGCTGGAATGGCGACAGTGACAAACTGTATTGGACATTAGGTCCTGAGTTATACCAAGCTAGCATCGATGGTCTGTTCGCCCCAAGTGCACAGCAACACAGCCCCACCGAGCAAGCCGTATCTTTAGGTTTTAAAATGCCCGTTGATATGCCTCGTGGTATCGTAGCTTTTGTCGGTGGCCAAGTGATTACCATGAACGGCGATCAAGTGTTACAAGACGCGGTGGTTGTAGTTGAAAACAACAAAATCCAAGCCGTAGGTAGCCGTGCGGATATCGCTATTCCCAAAGGCGCCAAAGTGTTCGACATTACCGGTAAAACGTTGATGCCCGGTATTTTTGATGCCCATGCTCACGGCAGCCAAGGTGTGCAGCAAATTACCCCGCAGCAAAACTGGGAAAACTATGCCGGCTTAACCTTTGGTGTAACCAGTATTCATGATCCGTCTAATGATACGCGTGAGATTTTCAGTGCCAGCGAGTTACAACGCAGCGGTCAAATTGTTGGCCCACGTATTTTCTCTACGGGTACGATTCTTTACGGTGCGGAAGGCGCAGGTTATACCTCGCATATTGATAGCCTAGAAGATGCGAAGTTTCACTTAACGCGCTTACAAAAAGTCGGTGCCTTTAGTGTCAAAAGTTACAACCAGCCACGTCGTAATCAGCGCCAGCAAGTGATCCAAGCCGCGCGTGAATTGAACATGATGGTAGTACCTGAAGGCGGTTCATTAATGCAGCACAATCTCACGATGATTGTCGATGGCCATACCACTATTGAACACGCTTTACCTGCAGCAAAAGTTTATGATGATATTAAACAATTGTGGCAAGCCAGTGGCACCGCTTATACCCCCACATTAAACGTGGCTTATGGCGGTATTTGGGGCGAAAATTATTGGTACGATAAAACTGAGGTTTGGAAACACCCTCGGTTAAGTCAATATGTCCCGATGGATCGCCTAGCGCCGCGCAGTATGCGCCGGCCAACAGCACCAGAGCATCACTATAACCACTTTAATGTGGTAAAAACGGCAAATGAACTGAAAGACGTCGGGGTGATTGCTAATATCGGTGCCCATGGGCAACGTGAAGGTTTGGGCGCACACTGGGAAATTTGGATGTTTGCGCAAGGCGGTATGACACCGTTAGAAGCCTTACGCACTGCCACGTTAAACCCTGCCAAAACCTTTGGTATGGATCATCAACTTGGCAGTATTGAACCAGGCAAATTGGCTGACTTAATCGTCATCGACGGTAATCCACTAGAAAATATCCGCGTGACCGATAAAGTGGTCTACACCATGGTCAATGGCCGGTTATTTGATGCCGCAAGCATGAATGAAATTGGTTTGCGTGAGCGCAAACGTCAGCCGTTCTACTTCGAACCACGTTAAGTTAGTTTTCAGCGGAGTGTGTGATCCACACTCCGCTGATGCTTTACCCGCTTGTTACCCCCCCCCTTCTTTATTTACGTGCTAATGACTGTGCATTTTGCGAAGTAACCTCAGTGCAAACTCTGCATCACAGTTTAGAAACCATGCTAAATTTAATTTACATCAATTTTTCTGCGGTTTTTTTCAGCCGTTGCCGCTTTTAATGCTCTAACATTAAGCCTGATATTGTCACAACGCTATCGGGGAGGTGTCTTGCTACACCCTTTTTTACAGCAGCTTATTCATGCGCTTAAAAACCTGCTCCCCATCGTGCTGGTCGTATTGCTATTTCAGTTAGTCATCTTCCAAACCTTGCCAGCCGAACCACTGAGCCTGCTAATAGGTTTATTAATTGTTGCTGTGGGTATTGCCTTATTTTTACTGGGGTTAGAGCTCAGTATTTTTCCAGTAGGAAAAAATTTAGCCAACCAATTTGCGCGTAAAGGCTCGCTACCGCTATTAATGTGTTTTGGCTTTGCCATTGGTTTCGCCGCCGTCATTGCTGAGCCAGCCTTAATTGCCGTGGCCGAGCAAGCCGAGCGAATTAGTCAGGGCCGGATCCAAGGTGTAACACTGCGCCTTATTGTGGCCAGCTCCGTTGGCTTTGTGATGGCAGTGGGCGTATTACGCATTATTTTAGGCTGGCCAATCCATTGGCTGATGATTGGCGGCTATGTGCTAGTGATCTTAGTTACCTTCTTTGCGCCAGCCGAAATCGTTGGGCTGGCCTATGACTCTGGCGGTGTCACCACCAATATCGTGACCGTACCGCTGATTGCGGCCTTGGGTTTGGGCTTAGCTAATTCCATTAAAGGCCGCAGCTCGCTTACCGACGGCTTTGGCCTAGTGGCGCTGGCCGTGATGGTGCCGATGATCAGCGTGCAGCTTTATGGTATTTGGGTGTATCGCTTTGCTGAAACCGCCAGTACGCTTAGCCTTACTCTTCAAGTGGAAAACGGGCATTGGTTGCTCACTGCGCTAGTTGATTTAGCCACCTTAGTAAAAGATATCTTACCCATGATGCTGGTGGTTTTAGTCTTTCAGTATTTCATTTTACGCCGACCACTGGCTAACCCATTAAAAATCACTATCGGTTTTATGATGGTGCTCTGCGGTTTGTATGCTTTTGTGCTGGGTTTAAAATTAGGCTTATTTCCTATTGGCCAAATGATGGCGGAGCAATTAATTGCTCGGGGCGCGGTTCAGTTAATCTTACTTTTCGCTTTTTTGATTGGGTTTGCTACCACCATGGCAGAGCCCGCGTTGATCGCCATCGCTCAACAAGCTGAAGAAGCAGCACAAGGTAAGTTACGGGCCGCCGTGATCAGGCTAATTGTTGCTTTAGGCGTAGCACTGGGCATCACACTGGGGGTGTATCGCATTCTTAGCGGTGATTCAATTCATTACTATATTATGGCAGGCTACTGCATCGTGGTGATATTAACCGCATTTGCACCACGCTATATCGTGGCGCTGGCCTTTGATCTCGGTGGGGTTACCACCTCAGAGGTCACCGTGCCTTTGGTTACCGCCTTGGGTATTGGTTTAGCCTCAGCGATTGACGGGCGAAATGTGTTAATTGATGGCTTTGGCTTAATTGCCTTCGCCTCAATTTTCCCCATTATAACGGTTATGCTGTATGCCATTATTGTTGAACATATCAGGTTATCCAGGAGTGCTGACGTATGAAATTTTCTGCCATTTTGGTCATTGCGCCAACAGAGCTTGAACAACAAGCAATCAGCGCAGCCAAGGCTGCTGGTGCCAGTGGCATCACATTGCTATCAGGCCGCGGTATGGGAGGTGCAGAGAAAAAAACTTTTTTCGGTATGATCTTCGAAGGTAGCCAAACCATTTTACTCATGGTTGTCGCCAAACATTTATCACTGCCTATTTTAAAGCAAATGCAGGCATTATTGGTGCAAGATGGCGAGTCACGAGGCATTGCCTTTACCATGCCGATTGATCATCTAACCGGCTTGGATATGGGGCAAATCATGCAGTTCGAGCAACACCTTCGTGAACAGCAGTAGGAGCGGAATATGTCGTTAAAATTGGTTAAAGATTTAATGCAACAACAGGTCATCACTATTTCCGCCTTTAGCAGTTTGCGAGATGCGCTAAAGCTAATGAAACAGCATAAAATTAAGTCGTTAGTGGTCGAGCGACAAAACGCACATGATGCTTTTGGTTTAATTACTTACAGCAACATCTTAAAAACCATTATTGCTGAAGATGGCGATATTGATCTGATCAACGTTTACGACGTCTGTGTGAAACCGACCCTGGGTGTTCATCCCGAACTGGCGGTAAAACACGCGGCGGCCATTATGAGCCAGCATAACTTAAAACGTTTAGTCGTTACCGATGCCAATCAATTAGTTGGGCTCATCACCATGAATGATGTGGTCAGTGATATTTTTAGCTTATTAGATTAAGACTGTTGGCAAGACGTTCGTGCTCAGAGTATGGATAAGGGGCAAGCACGCTTGCCCCAAAAAAGGTCAGCCGCGCTTAACGGCTGAATAGTAAAATCAGTTGATTGCGTAACTCGGCATCATCTAAGCTATCGAAAGGTAAAACCAAATCTTCTTTGTTATCCCCGTTCAGATCAATAACCTGTACCCGACTGGCATCACGAGGTAAGGGCATCTGCACTTTATCACTATTACGCTTAAACAAACGGCTGCCATCTGGTGCAAAAAAGCGTAATTCATTACCCCCCTCGCCTAGTAACAACGATTTACGACCATCGCCATTCACATCAATCAGTTTAAATAACGGCATGTCGAAGCGCAGATTACTGATGCTAACATCAATCTTGGCTTGTTGTCGAAAATCGGCTTTCGCCGCATAACTCCGATTTTCAGATAACAAATAAAAATCGACATCTAAATTGGCACTGCCGCGCAGCAGCACACGTACAATAGTGCCGACACCAATCTTGGTGGTCGGAATATAAAAGTCTTTTCGACCATCGCCATTAAAATCGCCAATCACCACTTCTGTAGGCACTGAATCAATACTGATTTCGGTATCGGCGACGGTTGGATAAGTGACACCATCATCCGCTGCTCGCCCAAAAAAGATTTGAAAGCGACTGCTGCGCTCTAAGGCATCGGCTATTTGCTCCACATTCAGTACCAGATCGGGCAGCCCATCCCCGTCTAAATCGGTGATATCTTCTAAGGTGGTGATATTTTGGCCCGAGTAGCTGCGACCCGCATCCGAGCGTTGATCAGCTTGGCGTTCGGTTGATAGCAACACCGGCCAACTGGGATAATAAGGCTCTAGTGCGAAACTGCCATCCGCTTGCTGCAAAAACACACTAAAACGGCCTTGTTGCACAAACACCAGATCTAATAAACCATCTTGATCCACGTCTATTGCATAATGGCGTCGGCCCGAATAATCCGCTCGATTATTGCCCCAGGTTTGTATTCTTGCGCTGACGGGTAACGCATAATGCACAAACTGCCCATCCGCTTGCTGGCGATACAGGTGCATATGCTGAAAATCGGCAATCAAAAAGTCGCTGCGGCCCGACCCCAAATCAAGGGCAAATTGACGTTCGCGTAAACGCACCTCATCAATCACTCGAAACATTGAACTGCTGGCCAGCAAAGGTTGAAAGCGCCCGGCGGATAATGAACCGGCACTGGCTTGTTGGTAATGCACAATGCCGTCAGCGGTTAAAAAAACCAACTGCTCGGCCTCATAGCCGACTAATCGCGCTTTACTGAAAAACTGCGCGTTGGCTGGAATAGGCACGGCTAACGTTTGATATTGCTCCAGTTCCACGAGGGTTAACCAACGCTCGAATTGACTAAAGCCAGACACCAGTAATTGATTTTGGCCTTGCAGCATCATGATACTGCCATTTGCTGGGTGGTTTAGGGCCACATGTACCCGATCCATTTCAAAGGCTGCACTAAAGGGGGCATAAATACCCGGAATAGCAAGCGTGATCCATATACCCAGCGCGGTAATAAAGCGCATAATGTTCTTCCCTTAAATAATCTGCGTTAACTACGTGTAATAGAGCCAAAAAGTTTAACGGTGCACCTGGGTATCAGCGGCGGTGTCAGCAGTTAAGCTGCGCAACACTCTACCGGGATTACCTGCCACAACAACATCAGCAGGCACATCTTTAGTAACAACGCTGCCTGCAGCAATAACACTTCTTGCTCCAATGCTCACGCCAGGACAAATAATCACGCCCCCGCCGATCCATACATCATCGGCAATGTTAATGGGTAACGCTTGCTCGATACCGCTGCGCCGCTCATCTGCCACTAAAGGATGATTCACCGTATAAATTTGCACTGCAGGACCGAAAAACACGTTGTTACCAATTGTCACCCAACCGACATCCAGCACCACGCAGTTAAAGTTAAAAAACACTTTATCGCCCAGTCGAATGTGCTGACCATAATCACAGAAAAAAGGCGGTTCAATAAAGACATCACGGCCCACTTCAGCAAATAAATCCTGTTGCAGCGTGCGTCGAATTTTCACTTGTTCAGGCGAGGTTTTGTTAAATTTATATAACAGCTGTCGAGTGGCTAAACGCAATTCACGTAAGGTTTTATCTAATGGGTTATACCATTGAGCATTAAGCATTTTCTCATATTCAGTCACAGCGGCCATCTCACTATTACAAAGGTCTAGACTAACAAAGTTATTTGAATTTACCCAGTAAAATTAACAAACCGTCAGGCTTTGCACCGCGCTAAAAAAAGCCCCGCACTACAGAGCATAGTGCGGGGCCTTATTCGTAAACCCAATGCTTAGCGGGCGTTGGTGCTTTCAAAAATCTTGTCGGCTGAAGCCGCGACAAAACCGGTATACAGCTTGCCATTGGGCAGTGTATAACGGCGAGCAAATTCATAGAAACAGCTTGGGATCTGCGCTTCACCATCGCTAAACTGTACCGGCACAATATCGGCTAACGTTGAAGATTGCTCTAAATACACCTCTGGCGTACCTTTAATTTCGCCGCCTGACGTATTCAATAAAAATCCGGCGCTTTTTAACGCTTCATTCACTTGTTCTAGGCTATCGAACTTCTGTAAATCATTCACGTTAACCGTAAAATGATTTGCGCGATAACCCCAAGCGGCGGTCCATGCTGCGTATTCGCTCTCGGCTAATAAAGCGGCATAGGTGGCGCTGTCAATTTGCCAATGCGTACCCGAGTATAAAAAGTTATCCGCCGTTACTGCATCGTCAGGGATCTGTGCCACTAATGCGGTGATCGTCTCACGCAGCGAAGCAGAACACTTATCTAATAACAATTCAGAAATAAACACTTTCGGTAGGCTGGTATCCGCATGTTCAAAATGCTTGGCATAAAGCTTTTTAGCTTCAAAATGGTACTCACCACACTCGGTATAGCCCAGCGCCAGAAAATGCGCTGCTAGCTTATCTAAACTGACTTTCGGTAAATTAAAGGTACGTAGCGCAATATGGTCATTAATCACATCATCTTTTTGTGATGACCCCAACAACTGGTGCACTTGACGAGCTGATGGCGTTACCGTCAGGTAATTTTGCCATAAATTTTCAAATAAGCTTTTTACACAAGTATGCATTGCAACTCCCACTAATGGCTAGGCTGGCACAGCCGCGTGTGTTGATAGTAACAAACGCGGCTGCACCGACATTAATCTAAATTAATAAAACGTGCAAAATCACCTTCGGCCAATTGCAAGGCGGCGGCTAACTCTGCGCTGATCTGTAACTGTTGTTGTTGTTCATCAAACTGGGCATTTTTACCAAAACTGGCTCTAAACTCACTCAGGGCAGTGTTCGCCACAGCTAAAGTGCGCTCACCACGCACTTCTTTAATGGTCACCGGTACACGGCGACTTAACGCGACCGAACGAATATCTTGTAAGCGGGCTTCTACCGTTGGGCCAGCATCAAACAAGTCAATGTACCCCCGATGCTTAAAGCCTTCTTTTTCCAGCATTTTTAACGCTGGCTTAGTATTTTCATGCACCTGACCAATCACTTGCTGCGCCTCAGTAGGCAGTAAGCCAACATAAATAGGATGACGCGGCATCAACTCAGCAATAAAAGCCTTTTTGCCGACACCAATCAGTTTATCGGCCGTAGGAAAGTCGATGGTTAAAAACAAGTTCTGCAACCAATTCCAAAAAGGCGGCTTGCCCTCGGCATTGGTGGCACCACGCATTTCGGCAATCACGATGTCAGAAAAGCGCTGCGGATGCTCGGCCATAAATAAAAACCGCACCTTAGACAGAAAGCGCCCAGCATGATTACGCCGATAACTTTCACGTAAAAATAAAGTACAAATTTCTGATGCACCGGTGTAGTCGTTACATAGCGTCAAGGTTTTTAATTGGTTTAATACATTCAACTCTGCGCTGTGATGGATCACGGTGTTTTGTTGAAAGTGATACAGCGGTGTATGTAAGCCAACGGCCGCTTCAATACCGGTGGTACCGACGATTTCACCTGTGCTGCAGTCTTCTAACACAAATAAATAGCCGTGATCGCCTGGTGCAGAAACATCCACATTAAAACTGTGCGAAGCATGGGCAATTTTGTGTTGTAAACGCTCATCATGCACCGGTAAAGAGGTAAAGCCAGGGCCGGATTCCACCGCAATTTGTTTTAAGGCGGCAAAATCAGCCGTCGTAATCGGTCGGATCAATAACATACACATAGCCTCAGCGAATAAGCGAGAAAACAGTAACTCGTCGTAATACCATTATATTCGCCATAGCTGACATTTTGCAGTATCATTTTTAACAGAATAAAAGAGTTATATTGCAATTTGCTAAGGATATAATACAAAGTGATAAGCAAAGAAGATGAAAAACTGCTCGCACTGCTGCAAAAAGATGCACGCGCGAGTATTTCCGATCTGGCACGAGCCTTATCCTTGTCTCGCGCCACGGTGCAAAATCGTTTGCAAAAATTGCAAGAAACCGGCGTGATCAAAGGCTATACCGTTGAGGTGGGCGAAAACTGGTTAGCCAGTTTAGTGGCAGCACACGTTAGCATCAAAGTGAAACAAAAGCTGACAGCACGTACCAATAACGAATTGAAACACATTCCACAAATAGCCGCTCTTTATGCCATCAGTGGCGAGTACGATTTAATTGCGATTGTGCAAGCTCAGAGTACTGAGCAACTGAGTCATTTACTTGATGATATTGGTAATTTAGAAGGCGTTGAACGTACCACCTCGTCGGTCATTTTAGAAACCAAATTTAAACGCCAAGCGTTTTAAGTCTTATGAATGATAGGAACGGCCCTAATATGAACAGCAGCAAGTTGCCTCAGCGTTGTTAAATTTACAGCATCCTAAACAAAAGCAAGTGCTATTGATTGCACTGCCCATGATTGCCTCCAACCTCACCATCCCATTACTATCGTTGGTCGATACCGCCGTGGTAGGGCATTTAGCACAGGCATGGTATTTGGGCGGTGTGGCGCTGGGGAGCAGTTTAATTAGCTTAGTGTTTTTGTTACTCGGCTTTTTACGTATGAGCACCACCGGTTTGACGGCACAAGCTTTAGGCCGCAATAACCAACAGGCTTTGCGCCAAAGTTTACTGCAAGCAGGCTTAGTGGCGCTCTGCTTAGCGATACTTTTGTTAATCGTGCATCCATGGGTAATGCCAATCGTCTATAAGCTCAGCAGTGCGAGCACGGAAGTGTTAACACAGGCTGAGATCTATTTTCAGATCCGTATTTGGAGCGCCCCTGCCGCCCTGCTGAATATGGTGTTACTCGGATGGTTTTTGGGCCTGCAAAACGCCCGTTATCCCATGTGGCTACTACTGCTGAATCAAACCATTAACATCTTGCTTGATCTGTTATTTGTCTTAGGCTTTGACTGGAAAGTCAGTGGTGTCGCGGCAGCATCAGTTTTGGCCGATTACAGTACGCTGGCCGTTGGGCTTTACTTGGTGCGCCGCTTATGGCGACAACAGCAACTGGGCACTTTAAACTGGCCGCAACTGCTCTCAACCGACGGTTATAGCCGACTCTTTGCTTTAAACCGCGATATTTTTATTCGCAGCCTATGCCTACAACTGGTGTTTGTATTTATCGCTTTTCGGGGTGCCAGTTTTGGCGATACTATAGTTGCGGCAAATGCAGTGCTGATCACCTTTTTAATGCTGGTATCTTATGCCTTAGATGGCTTTGCCTATGCCGCAGAAGCACTGACAGGTAAAGCGGTTGGTGCAAAAGATCAAAGCGAGTTGCGGCTGTTGCTTAAGATCTTGGCGGGCTGGGGATGGTTATTAGGGATGCTATTCAGCGCGCTGTTTTGGCTGGCAGGCTCGACGATTATTAGCAGCTTAACTTCTATTACCGCGGTGCAACAGCAAGCAAACCTGTATCTGCCTTGGCTAATTGGACTACCACTGTTAGCCGTTTGGGGCTACTTGCTTGATGGCATTTATATTGGGGCAACTCAAGCACGCGCGATGAGAAACAGTATGTTGCTTGCCTTTAGTGGCTTTGTGCTGTGCTACCTGCTGCTACAAAATTTAAATAATCATGCGCTTTGGCTAGCCTTGTCGCTATTTATGTTATTACGCGGTTTAAGTTTAGCCTGGCCGCTGTATCGCCAAGGCATCGTGGTGCTATTTCGTTAAAGCAAAAAACCGCTAAATTGTGCTATGCTGCGCCACTATTTTTTATTCAATGACGAGCAGCAGAGTTGTTTATGCGTGTGATCATCCGTTTATTTTTTCGCTTTATTCGTTTGGTATTAACCCCTGTTATGTTACTGGCTGAAAAACTCAGCACCCCAAGCCCTATGCCTCATAGCGCCGAGCAACAACAACAATTATCTCAAGCCTGCCAGCAATTGGCGCTGTATCAATTTGCCGCCTGCCCTTTTTGCATTAAAGTGCGCAAAGAGATGGCCCGTTTAGGCTTAAACATCCAAAAACGTGACGCACAGCACCATGCCGAGTACCGGCAACAACTGCTCAGCGGTGGAGGTAAAGTGAAAGTACCTTGTTTGCAGATCAAAGATGACTTGGGTGAAACGCAGTGGCTGTATGAATCTGAGGCGATTATCTTACACTTACAAAGCCTAGTGACCGCCAGCCGTTCTTAATGATCATAGCGCATCGAATATGCGCTATTTTGAAATCCCCAATATGATGCGCTGACGATGACCCTACTGGGCATTGCTGACACGACTGTTTTAAAGCTAATCAACTGTATGCACATAATTGCATTGCTGCTCAGCCTTAGTCAGGTTTTTAGAACCACTGACCGTAAAATCAAATTGGATTGAAGTTAACACCGGTTGTTTAGCACTGTTTTTAGCACTGGCGACCCATTGCCAATGCGATAACGCTTCTATTGCGTTTGCATCAAAAATGCCCTTAGGAAAAGATGTGATAATCGATACCGCTGTAGCTTTGCCGTCTTTATCAATACCCACAAGCATATCGACACAACCTGATAGCTGGTTAAACGCAGCATCAAGCGGATAACGTGGTTCTTGTTTTTTTTCGGCTATCCAATATTCATCTAATAAATCTTTTTTATCTTCAGCCGTCAGATTGAGATAATTCAGCCCAGCCAGTGAGGCGGCGTGATCAGTACCTTGTACCGAATCATTGGCTTTACAACCGATTAAAAGCACACCTAACACGCTTAAACACACGACTTTTTTCATCACTAATTCCCTCTAGTTTTTGATTTATGACGCCAAACTTCGGCTTAAATTGTTTCACTGATATGCTTTATGCTAAATGCTTAACGCCGCTGGCGTATTACCGACACAGAACTGTGCAAGCTGAAGGCAGCTTGCTGTGTGCATAAACACAAACTTGCCGCCCGAGCTATCGCGGGGCTTGAGCACCCTCTGAACTGCCGTAAAAATTTATTAACAACATATTACAGTTAAGGATGGCAAATGCAACAATACAATCCGTTAACAACTCGGTAGGTTTCAAAATCATGCTTGTCAGTTGAACACTAAACTGATCGCAATAACCAACTAGCGCAGGTTTTTGCTTCGATAAACTGAAAAAGTATTGATAACCGCACTGCACGTATTGAAGGAAGATAAAATAATAATAACGTTTTCTTCATGTTAATATGCAAAGTGATAAATATACTCATTTCATTTAAACGAGACGGTTATGATTAATCAGTTACAGCAAAAATATCAACTGTCGTTGCTGTTGTTACTTGGTGTGGTTGCTGTGCTGGGCGTTTTACCTTTCGCCGTAATACGTTACCTAGAAGGTAACATGATAGCAGCGGTCATCGATATCACGCTGGTTTTGGGCATTATCGTGTTAGTTGCTTATGCCTATTTCAGCTTGCATATTCGTATGGTCAGCATCATCATTGCCATCTTTATTAATGCCGGGGTTGTTGCCATTGGCAGCGCTAATGGTATAGACAGTTTTTTATGGATCTACCCGGTTTTCGCCAG
Source organism: Rheinheimera sp. UJ51 (assembly GCF_020819615.1). Lineage (NCBI taxonomy): Bacteria > Pseudomonadati > Pseudomonadota > Gammaproteobacteria > Chromatiales > Chromatiaceae > Rheinheimera > Rheinheimera sp. UJ51. The sequence continues at coordinate 161,348 of NZ_JAJHOG010000006.1, read as the reverse complement.
TACTTTTATTTTAGTTAAGCCGATAGAAGCCTTTAGTATTAATATGCTCGCCGGTATTGCGCTGGCGCTGCTCTCCGACATTTTTGTGATTGTGTCACTCGACTCGTACATTATTTCCATTTTAATGTTGTCTCTAAGCTCCTTTGTTTATGCCAGCCATAGCGCTAAACAATTTAGCTTATTGGAAACCCTCAATACAGTCGATGCACTTACCGGCGCCTTTAATCGCCGAGCCATGAGCGTGGATATAACAGCCGCCCTAGCAACCGCAGAACGTAACGGTGGCAAACCCTTGTTAGCCATTCTCGATTTGGACTACTTTAAAGCTATCAATGATCGATTTGGCCATGCGGTCGGCGATCAGGTACTCAAAGATTTTGTGGCTTTTACCACGTCGCAAATAAGGCAATATGATCGGCTGTATCGGTTCGGTGGTGAAGAATTTGTGTTATTGATCCCGCAAATCAATGAGCAGCATCACACCTTTATTCAACATCTGAGAACGGCGATTAAAGGCGCGTTAAAAACACCTGATGGCCAAGAAATCACCGTGTCATTTGGCGTAGCACCATGGCTGCCAGGTACCACGGAAGATAGCTGGTTAAAACGTGCCGATGAGGCGCTGTATTTAGCTAAAGCTAACGGGCGTGACCGTGCAGTGTTTAGTGACGAGTAAGAACGGTGCACAGCCTATACTAGCCAGAAAACCACTCGCCTTTAACGCGCTTTGCGGCATAAAAAATAGTTCGCACTCAATCAACACCTATAGCTGGACCATTCTCGTGCTAGGTTTTACAGTTGCACAGCAAGAATTGATGGTTTATTGTACAAATCTGTAGGGTGATTTAAGCGGCTTAAAAGCGTTTACCGCCCCGTTACTCGCAGTATCACCATCAGCAGCAAACACACCTATCGTGTTAGTGCTCTCCTCTCTTTCTGACTGTCACTAACGTATTCCTTAGATTAAATGCTCACAAGACTGTTTACGTGAAGAAGAGCGTGCATCACTTTTCGCTCTTACTGTTTTCAGCCGCCTATTGATAACACCGCATAAACGGAATAAGGAAATAAGCATGAAACGTAATCTAATGGCATTTGGCTACTTTAGCCTGCTACTCAGCAGCACACTGTTACTGCTAACACCCAACCCGATACACGCGTCAGAGACAACATGCGAGGCCAATGGTCAGTATCAATTTATTTGTGGCCTCGCCAGCCCAGAAGACTTATTGCGGTTACCAGATAGCGATTGGGTTATCGCCAGCGGCTTTGCTGGCAAAGACGCCCTGTATCTGATCAACGCACAAAGCAAAGCTTGGCGCAGTTTCTACCCAGGCACAACACCCGTAGCCAAGCAAAATATGGCCATGTACGCAAAATGCCCCGGCTCGCCAAATCCCAATGCCTTTACCGGCCATGGACTGAATGTACGCAAAATCAGCAAAAACTTATCCATGTTATATGTGGTAGGTCATGGCGAACGAGAAGCTATTGAAGTATTTGAAATTGATACACGGCAGCAGGAGCCTCTGATTACCTGGGTAGGCTGCATACTCACGCCAGATGGAGTTGCCGCAAACAGTGTAACATCGCTAGCGGATGGCGCTTTATTGGCCACCCTGCCACTACGAGATGGCGTAGATATTAATGATTTGTTTACTCTAGAATCAACTGGATCAGTGTTTCGTTGGTCACCTGGCGATACGCAGTTTACTGCCGTTAAAGGTACTGAAATGCGTTATCCAAATGGCATTGAAGTGTCTGCTGATGGCAAAGAGTTTTATGTTGCCTCTTCCGGCGATCTGAAAGTGATGGCCTTTAGCAATACGCAACCGGCTAGATTACTCAGAAGCAGCGAAATATTGCCGATCGTGCCAGATAACTTACGCTGGGGCCAAGATGGCAAACTGCTCACCGCCGGCCTGAAACTTCGTGATACAGACTGCGGCAATATTAAGCCTAATGCGGTGTTTGAATTTATGCAGTTTGCCAGCTGTCCACGTGGCTTTATGGCCATTGCCACCGAGCCCACAACCATGAGCACGACAATTATGGCGCAGTCAGCAGCGCAACCCCAGTTTAGTAATGTGACTATGGCGCTCGAAGTCAATAATGAGCTTTGGTTCGGCACTTTTGGCGGCGATCGCATTGGTGTGCTCAAATCGAGTAACGAATAAACATCAGCGTACAACGCTTTACCGCTGTAGCAGTAAAATGCACTAACCTTATCTGTTTCACACACATTCACTAATGGCATGTGTGTGAAACATCTCATATAACCCTAAACCGTCAAACCGGCTGATGATTACGCTTAAACCCCTTTAATTTATGAGGTTTTTGTATTGAATATCGAGACGTTTTACTGCATATTCAGCTCACTCTTGCTGATTAATTAGGCTGCCATGTCATTCTTAAAATTTAGCCATGTACTCATTATTGCGCTTGCCACGACATTTCCTTTAACCTGCTATGCGAAGCTTGATAAAAACGAGCAACAAATCGTTAAACAGGTTGCACAGCATCTGCCTCAGGCATTACAAGAGATAGCACAAGCCGTCAATATTAATAGTGGTTCGCTGAATCTTGCGGGTGTTAAAAAGGTTGGCGAGTTAGCCACTACACAATTAACCGCTATTGGTTTTACAGTAGAATGGCTGGATGGCAGTGCTTTTAACCGCGCGGGCCATGTGCTGGCAACACGCAAAAGCAACAATCCCAATGCCATAAAAATACTGATGATTGGCCATCTTGATACCGTATTCGCCGAAAACGATAACTTTAACACCTACACACAACTTAGTCCGACATTGGCATCCGGCCCGGGTGTTGCCGACATGAAGGGTGGCAATACGATTATTATTACTGCCCTTAAAAGCCTGCACGAACTCAATTTGCTTAACAATGTCAGCATTAAGGTGTTACTCACCGGCGATGAGGAAAGCAGCGGCCAGCCATTGAATTTATCGAAGCAAGCCATCGTCGATGCGGCAATCTGGGCAGATGTAGCCCTGGGCTATGAGAATGCGGATAACAATATTGAAACCGCTATGGTCGCGCGGCGAGGCTATATCGACTGGACTCTTACCGTGGAAGCACAAGCTGCTCACTCGTCACAAATATTTAGTGACACCGTGGGTTTTGGCGCTATTTATGAAGCCTCTCGCATTTTAAATAGCTTTAGAGAACAACTCGCTGCGCAGCCTAATTTAACCTTTAACCCAGGACTGATAGTTGGCGGCACTCAAGCCGATTTCGACAATGCCCATTCAACCGCAACGGCGTTCGGAAAAAGTAATGTTATCGCCCAAAAAGTCTATGTTGCCGGTGATCTTCGGGCGCTTTCCCCCACACAAGAAGAAGATGCCAAAAAAACAATGCAACGTATTGTTAGTCATAACTTAAATGGCAGCAAAGCGACGCTTGAATTTGCAGACGGCTACCCCGCCATGGCAATGACTGAAGGCAATCAAAAGTTATTGGCCATGTACAGCAAAGCCAGTGAAGATTTAGGCTACAACACAGTGTTGGCTGCCAACCCACGCAATGCCGGTGCGGCCGATATCTCATTTGCTGCAAACCATGTAGCCATGGCACTTGATGGGCTAGGTTTAATGGGCGCAGGTGCTCACACTCAAAATGAAACGGCCGATCTGACAAGTTTAAGCAAAAACATCGAAAAATCAGCCTTGCTTATTTATCGATTAGGGCAGTTATAACCATTCTTAAACAGCCAAAAATAACACTGCGGCTCACGGTGCAGATAAACCGCGTCACGAACGGCTAGCGTTGACAACAATAGCGTCTGCTTAAGTTTCAGGGTCATGTGAAGAACGTGGCTCTGCCAAAAGTTCTTTATGATGCTTTACCGCTAAATAGGTAACAATTTGAGCATAAATAAGACCACCGGTGGCGCCACCTAGTACAGTACCAAGCATTTTTAATTCATACATTTCCCCTATATCAGCGCCCAAAGATCCACTAAGACCACAGAAAATCAGCCCAAGCCACCCGAGCCAACTTTGCAAACATCTTGAGGAAGCTTTTTGCCATAACCGTTTTTTTTCACTTGCTGATAAATGGGAAAGCTCAGGAATATGATTAAATGACCAGTATATTTTCATGCTGATGCCCCAGAAATCATAACTTGCGACTAAGTACTAACTGTTGAACTCGCAGGTTAATGTTACCCGTTAAACCCAATAGATCGACACACTTGTTGGTTTTTAGTTAATAAAGTAAATAATATAGCTCAATACTATTTTTTTACCATCTCATTAATAAAACAACAACACAGGGCATCTGAACAACCCTCCCCTTAACAACCGTATGCCATTTTCTAGTTAGTTTTTTTCAGATCCCTGAGATGTGACAAAAATACTGATAAGTTTAGTCAAGTTAGTGAGCATTTTTCTGAAAAAATGCAGGCAAATAGCGATCAAAGCAAATACATAAATAGAAAACGTATCAAATGAGAAAATGTTAGCTTGGCTCAAATCAATGCCTGAATTAATCATTAGTGCAAAAGTTATCATTACCGATAATCCTGCTATGAAAAATTCTATCAGTAAGGACTTTAATTTAATTGATTTCATTCCAGCATTCCTTTTGAATTTAACATGATAGAGAAAACCATAATGCAGCCAATACGCGCGGACCTGTCGTTAAGATAACGACATAAGACAAAACATGTTTCATAACAACGTTTTTGATCAATCATGTTCTGCTCAAATGATTAAAACTGAGCTTTGCTTAAAAGCATTCATCATTAACAGTGCCATGCTTACTGAACAAACACCTTCATCCTGTCAGGATGGGCTTTGCCAAAATTGTTAATTTATTAACTTTAAATCATTACTTTTTATTTGCAAATGGCGCAATAGTTTAAAGGCCATTGTTTTATGTACCTGGTAAAAAGAATCGGTTAAACCGTCTGAAGAAAATGTTCTACTCTCTGTACCTAATGTATTAAGCCGGCCTTTATGATTACGCAGTTAATTTAGTAAAAAAGTGCTTAATATTAATTGATTAGCAACATCACCAAGCAGATAGGCTATGATCATTTAAACAATTACAGCTCTGAAAAGTGTTCAGACAAAAGCTGTACCACCAACAGCATATAGCTTCTAACTATGCTATATAACAAAATGGCATTACCAACTCTCTTGTAGTAACCAATACGCATATTAAACTAACACCCCTGATCATGAAGGAGTGAATGACAATGCGTAACCTATTATTGGCTGTGGTGCTTAGCAGCAGTGTATTAAGTCCGGCGTTAGTGGCTAAAGAGTTGCTCAATAGCAGCTATGATATCGCCCGCGAACTCTTTGCTGAAATTAACCCGTTGTTTGTGGCGCACTGGCAAGCTGAGAGCGGTGAAACATTAACCATTAATCAATCGCATGGCGGCTCTTCACGCCAAGCGCAAGCCATTATTCAAGGGCTGCGGGCGGATGTTGTCACCTTTAACCAAAGTACCGACATCGATATTTTGTACCAGCGCGGTAAGTTACTGCCGCAGAATTGGCGTGATCGGCTGGCCAATAACAGCTCACCTTACTACTCCACCATGGCTTTTTTGGTACGTAAGGGAAACCCAAAGCATATTCAAGATTGGGCCGACCTCACTAAAGACGATGTCGCCTTAGTCTTTCCTAACCCAAAAACCTCTGGCAATGCCCGTTACACTTATTTAGGGGCCTACGGTGCAGCCAAGTTGCGGCTTGCTGATGATCAAGCCGCGCGAAATTGGATGGTCGATTTTTTACGCCGCGTAGTCGTGTTCGATACCGGTGGTCGCGGCGCCACAACCTCTTTTGTTGAGCGGCAATTAGGCGATGTGCTGATTACGTTTGAATCGGAAGTGAACAACATCATCAAGCAATACCCCGAGTTACAACTGGAACGCGTGGTACCGAAAACCAATATTTTAGCGGAGTTCCCGGTAGCCTGGATCGACAAAAATGTTGAGCGTAATGGCACCACTGCACAAGCAAAAGCGTATTTAAACTTTTTATATTCTGAGCCAGCCCAGCAGGTGTTAGCGAGTTACTTCTATCGCGTACATCACCCAAAAGTGCAAGCTAGCAGCCAAGCACAATTTCCAGCAACGGAATTGTTCACCGTTGAACAGCAATTTGGTAGCTGGGAGCAAGTGAATAAGCAGCACTTTGGCAGTAACGCAGAACTGGATAAAATTTTAGCTGAAGGACGCCGTAACTAATGGCTGATTACCAAACCAAAAGAGTGTTACCAGGTTTTTCCATTAGCTTAGGCAGCAGTCTATTTTTTATCGGTTTGGTTATTTTATTGCCATTAACCGGCTTGGTGATGGAAGTAGCGCAACTTAGCCTAGCCGAATATTGGGCCATTATTAGCGATCCCCGCGTGGTGGCAACATACCAAGTCACACTATCGGCCGCCTTAGTGGCCAGCATACTGAATTTGTTTTTTGGCTTGTTGATGGCTTGGATCTTAACGCGCTATCGCTTTCCTGGGCGGCTGTTACTTGATGGCTTAATGGACTTACCCTTCGCCTTACCCACGGCGGTAGCCGGCTTAACCTTGGCGGCATTGTTTGCTACCCAAGGTTGGTATGGCCAATATTTTGCGCTATGGGATATCAAGGTGTCTTATACCTGGTTGGGTATTGTCATCGCCATGCTGTTTACCAGCGTGCCTTTTGTGGTACGCACCGTTCAGCCCGTTTTAGAAGAGTTTGGCCCGGAATACGAAGAAGCCTCGGCGACGCTGGGGGCAAGCCCATTACAAACGTTTACTCGGGTGATCTTACCGGAAATTAAACCCGCCTTATTAACCGGCACCGCCTTGTCGTTTACCCGCAGCTTAGGAGAATTTGGCGCGGTTATTTTTATTGCAGGTAATTTACCCTGGCAGACAGAAGTGACGTCTTTGATGATCTTTGTACGCTTACAAGAGTTTGATTATGCTGCTGCCGCGGCGATTGCGAGTGTGGTGTTACTGAGTTCATTACTATTGTTATTTATTATTAATGGTATTCAGCAGCGCTATCAACACATTACTGGAGCATTAAAATGACGGCTCAGGTAAAACAGCCCTTAAAATGGTGGCTAATTGGTACCGGCATGACCTTAAGTGTGCTGCTGCTGTTGGTGCCACTGATCTTTATCTTTATCGCCGCCTTTGCTGCTGGCGTTGACGGTGTTTGGCAGAATTTGCAAGATGCGGATATGTTGCATGCCATCGGTTTAACCTTATTAGTGGCAGGTTTAACCGTGCCCATTAATGTGCTGTTTGGTACCTTAATTGCGTGGTGTGTCACCCGTTTTACGTTTCCTGGCCGCCGCTTATTGCTAACGCTGATAGATATTCCTTTTGCGGTGTCACCCGTGGTCGCCGGTTTATTGTATTTATTGCTTTATGGCAGCAACGGTCCTTTTGCCCAGTGGCTAGACGCCGCCGATATGCAGCTGATGTTTGCATGGCCAGGCTTAGTGATGGTCACCGTGTTTGTGTCTTGCCCTTTTGTGGTGAAAGAACTCGTGCCCTTAATGTCTACTCTGGGCACCGAACAAGAAGAAGCCGCGGTGTTGCTAGGCGCCAGTGGTTGGCAAGTGTTTTGGCATATTACCTTTCCGAATATTCGTTGGGCACTGTTATATGGCGTAATCCTCACTAACGCGCGTGCGGTCGGTGAGTTTGGTGCGGTCTCCGTCGTTTCAGGTACGATACGCGGCCAAACCAATACCTTACCCTTGCATATCGAGTTATTGCAGCAAGATTACAATACGACGGGAGCCTTTATTGCCGCCGCTTTATTAACCTTGATGGCGATTGCCACGCTCATCGTCAAAGCCGTTTTACAATGGCGCCTGCAACGGCTTGAATAAGCGTTTTAGTTAAAATGGCAAAGCTAAACACGAAATTGGCGCTAATACCCTCAGATTGAGGCTTTTTATCGGTATTTTTAAACATTGCTAAGCTGAAAAGGCAGCCAGTAATGCTAAGATGGCAACACCTTAGTGGCAAAGACAGGTCAATGCCTTTGCGGGCGTAAATACCTACTCTCTATACTCTTTATTTAACAGCAGATATTTGCAAGGAGCGAAATGCTACTGTTACTGATTTTACTGCCCTTTATCGGCGCGCTTATCGCGGCCTTTATGCCTGCACATGCGCGAAACCGCGAAGCCTGGTTTGCCGCACTGATTGCACTGAGTGGTTTGCTGCTGACCTTTTCTCAATATCCGGTTATTGCCGAAGGGCTGAGTTTACGCCAAGAAATCCCTTGGTTCACGGCTATCGATTTAAACTTGGTGTTTCGGCTTGATGGTTTAGCCTGGCTGTTTACGGCGTTGATCCAAGGGATCTGTTTACTCGTGGTGGTTTACGCTCGCTACTATATGTCACCTAAAGATCCGGTACCGCGGTTTTTCGCTTTTCTGTTGGCCTTTATGGGCGCGATGCAAGGTATCGTGTTATCTGGCAACTTAATACAGCTGGTGATGTTTTGGGAGTTAACCAGTCTTACCTCCTTTTTATTAATTGGTTATTGGCATCATCGACCCGACGCTCGCCGTGGTGCTCGAATGGCTTTTACCGTTACCGCCTTTGGTGGCTTGTGTTTATTTATTGGCGTGTTATTACTTGGCCATGTCGCGGGCAGCTACGACTTGGATCAGGTGCGCCAAGCCAGCACGGTCATTCAGGCACATCCTTGGTACTTGGCTATAGTGCTGTTAGTGGCAATAGGAGCCTTAAGTAAAAGCGCACAATTTCCATTTCACTTTTGGTTACCGCATGCCATGGCCGCCCCCACGCCGGTTTCGGCCTTTTTACATTCGGCTACCATGGTTAAAGCAGGCATCTTTTTATTGATGTTACTGTGGCCGGTGCTCGCGGGCACACCAGAATGGACATGGATCATCGGCACTGCTGGGGTCTGTACCATGTTGGTCGGTGCTTTTTTGGCGATTTTTCAACATGATTTAAAAGGCCTACTGGCCTACTCGACTATTAGTCATCTTGGCCTGATTGTTTGCTTACTGGGCATCGGCACGCCTTTAGCCATGGTGGCAGCTATCTTCCACACGTTAAATCATGCCATCTTTAAAGCCTCGTTATTTATGGCCGTGGGTATCATTGACCATGAAAGCGGCAGTCGTGATATGCGCGCGCTCAGTGGCTTACGCCACGTGTTACCCTACACTGCCACGTTAGCCATCGTGGCCAGCGCAGCGATGGCGGGTGTGCCGTTGTTAAATGGCTTTTTATCCAAAGAAATGTTCTTTGCCGAGGCGTTGTTAGTCGGCTCAAGCTCAAATTGGTGGATGTCGGCCGCGGCGGTGTTAATGGGGATTTTTGGTGTGGCTTATTCGCTACGCTTTATTCAGGTGTTTTTTGGCCCAGTGCAAACGGTTAAAGCCAACCCGCATGAACCGCCACGCTGGATGCGCTTTCCGGTCGAGTTTTTAGTGCTGTGCTGTTTTGTGGTGGGGATCTTACCTGAATTAAGTATCGGGCCGGTGTTACACGGCGCCGCACAATCAGTGTTGGGTCAAGCCCTACCCGCATACTCGTTAGCCATTTGGCATGGCGTTAACCTGCCGCTGGTAATGAGTGTATTGGCCTTTGTTGGCGGTATCAGTTTTTATTTTTGGCTCAGCCGTTACTGCCAATTGCATCAGCGTGATCGGGTGCCGTTATTGCATCGCTTAAATGGTAAAGCGGCCTATGAAACGACGATGCTGATCCTCGCTGCCAGCGCCGCACGCTTAGAGCGGCAGCTCAGTACCCGCCGCTTACAACCGCAATTAATATGGATGATTTTAGCGGGGTTAGCGGCATCGATATGGCTGTTATCAGCTTGGCCAACACTCAGTGTCAGTTGGCCAAACGACACGCTCAGTTTGGCTTTTGCATTGTTATGGTTAGTGGGCTGTAGCTGTGCCATTGCGGCGGCCTGGCAGGCAAAATTTCACCGTTTAGCCGCCCTTATTTTAGTGGGGGGTACGGGTATCGCCACCAGTGTCACGTTTTTGTGGTTATCGGCACCCGATTTAGCCTTAACACAACTAATGGTGGAAACCGTCACCACGGTATTATTACTGCTCGGTTTACGCTGGCTGCCGGCACGTATTGCGGCGAAAAAACTGAATTTACAGGCATCGGCACGCGATCGGTTACGCCGCATTCGCGATTTAATCATTGCCATCAGTGCTGGTACTGCTTTAGCTGTTATCAGTTATATTATTTTGCACCAGCCAGATAACGCCACCTTAAGTCGTTTTTACTTAGAAAAAGCCATACCTGAGGGCGGCGGCAGCAACGTTGTCAATTTACTGTTAGTGGATTATCGAAGTTTAGATACGCTGGGCGAGATTGCGGTATTAAGCATCGTGGCATTAACGGTCTATGCCCTACTGCGACGTTTTCGCCCTGCTATTGAGAGCATTAAGATCCCACCGCAACAACGCAATCCTCTGGACCCGGCTTATTCACAACTGCCCAGTGAACAAGCCATCAGCGGTTATTTACAGATCCCAGGCGTCTATTTACGCTTGCTGTTACCTATTATTTTGCTGGTGGTCGCCTACTTCTTTTTACGTGGCCACAACCTACCCGGCGGCGGCTTTATTGCCGGGCTGATTTTCTCGGTAGGGTTAATTATTCAATATATGCTGTCTGGCACGGCCTGGGTTGAAGCCCGCTTCAAACTACAACCGCACCGCTGGCTCAGTTTTGGCTTAGTGCTAGCGGCACTAACCGGGGCTATGGCTTGGTATTTTGACCATCCGTTTTTAACCACGCATACCTTGCACCTCGATTTACCCCTGCTGGGCAAGCTGCATTTACCCAGTGCGATGTTTTTTGATCTGGGCATCTTTGCAGTAGTGGTTGGCACCACCATGCTGATCTTAATCGCTATCGCCCACCAAGCTGTGCGCAGCCATCGTATCCCGGGTATTAAAACAGAGACAGACACCGCAGAGGAGCGCCGTTAATGGAACTGATTTTAGCAACTAGCATCGGCATTTTGTTCGCTTCAGGTATTTGGTTGATCCTACGGCCACGCAGCTTTCAGGTGATTATTGGCCTGTTACTGTTGTCTTATGCGGTGAATTTATTTCTGTTTATTACCGGCAAAATTCAGGTCAATCGTCCCGCTTTTGCCAGCGAAGCCGTCAGTTTTATCGAAGGGCTGTATGCCGATCCGTTGCCGCAAGCCTTGGTACTCACTGCCATTGTGATTGGCTTTGCGACCTCGGCGTTATATCTGGTGGTGTTATTAGGCTCTCGTGGTTTAACCGGTACCGATCACGTCGATGGTAAAGAGCAGGAGCATGACGAATGAGTTTGCTTTTAGCCGAGATCATCGTATTACCGATCTTGTTGCCGTTATTTACCGGCGCCTTGCTACTGCTAATAAACGAACGCCATCACAAACTTAAGTTTTTTATTAATCAAACCAGTACCCTACTGCTATTTTTTCTGGCCGTCCTGCTGCTGGGTATCACCGATAGCGCCCCCGCCGAACAAGGCTTGCTGGTGGTATTGTCGGCTAACTGGGCTGCGCCTTTCGGTATTGTGCTGGTCGGTGATCGTTTGGCTACGCTATTTTTATTAGTTGGGGCATTACTGGCCAATGCCGCGTTAATATTTTCTTATAGTCGCTGGGCGCGTTTAGGTGTGCATTTTCATACTTTGTTCCAGTTTTTATTAATGGGTATTAATGGCGCCTTACTCACCGGCGATCTATTTAATTTATTTGTGTTTTTTGAAGTGATGCTCGCCGCATCTTATGGGCTGTTATTACACGGTTACAACATCACGAGGATCCGCGCCGGTATGCAATATATCGTGGTGAATCTGTTGGCGGCGGTGTTTTTCTTACTGGGTATTGCTTTAGTCTATTCTGCAACTGGCACATTAAACTTTGCCGATTTAGCGACGAAAATGCCAACATTAGCGGACGAACCACGGCAATTACTGCACGCGGGTGCTGCCATGCTGGCGGTGGCTTTTTTAACAAAAAGTGCCATTTGGCCTCTTGGGTTTTGGTTGCCGACGACCTACTCGGCCGCATCCCCGCCAGTGGCCGCCATGTTGGTCTTTTTAACCAAACTGGGTATTTATATTCTGCTGCGGCTGTATTACCTTTTATTTGGTGGCAATAGCGGTGCCTCAGCCGGTTTTGCTGCTGATTTCCTACTTTATGCCGGCTTAATGACCTTGGCTTTTGGCGCGCTGGGTTTACTCGCGTCACAGGAGTCCAGTCGCATAGCCAGTTACAGTGCGGTGATATCTTCAGGCTTATTGTTAACCTTATTAGGCTTAGCCGAGCCGAGTATGCTCAGTGCCATGCTGTTTTATTTGATCAGCTCTACTTTAGCGGTAACCGCTTTTGTGTTGTTAACTGAATTGATTGAACGGATCTACACGCCGGCCGATAGCGTGTTTGCATTGAGTATGGAGTTTTTTGCCCCAGAGGAAGAAAAGCAGGAGTCAGCTGGCGTGGCGATCCCGGCGGCAATGGCCTTTTTAGGTATGAGTTTTGTAGCCTGCGCGCTTATTATTGCAGGCTTACCGCCACTATCGGGCTTTATCGCCAAGTTTAATATCTTGCATCATCTGTTGCAGCTACCCTTTAGCTTAAGCCATTGGCTGTTGCTTATTTTGCTCATGCTGGCAGGGTTAACCGCTATTATTGCCTTTATGCGCTTTGGCGTGCGCAGCTTTTGGACAGCACAAGCCACCACCAGCCCGCGCTTAAAATTAAATGAAGCAGGCCCCGTGCTACTGCTGTTAGTGCTTTGTATTAGCTTAGCTTTTTTTGCTGAGCCGCTACATAACTTACTGGAGCGTATTACTGCTGACTTACAACATCCACAACGTTATATCGAGCAGGTCTTAAGCACTTTACCGACACGCAAGGAGGCACCATGAATAAACTGCTGCCTAGCCCATTGTTATCGGTTAGCTTAATCGTGATATGGCTATTACTTAATCAATCATTGGCCCTTTCTCAACTGCTTTTAGGCGGCCTGCTCGCATGGGTTATCCCTATGTATTGTGCGCCGTTAGCCATTAAAGGCTCGCGTATTCGCAAGCCTTGGGTACTATTTCGTTTACTGGCATGGTCGGCTACTGAAATTGTCCGTTCTTGTATTAATGTCAGCCGCATCATTTTATTTCGGCGCCAACATCAACTGAATTCGCAATTTATTCGTGTGCCATTGCATTTAAGGGATGTCACCGGGCTTGCCGTTTTATCGTGTATTATTAATTCAACCCCTGGCACCGTTTGGGTAGAAATTCTGCCAGATACACATGAGTTATCTTTACATGTATTTGATTTACATGATGAAGCCTGGTGGATAGACACCATTAAACAGCGCTATGAACAACCTTTGATCGAGATTTTTGAAGGGGCAAGCCAATGAGCCTGTTACTGACAGTGGCATTATATTTTAGCCAATTTTGTTTACTGCTTGCCATGCTCTGCTGTGGTATTCGCTTGATCCGTGGCCCCGCTGCTCAGGATCGGGTGTTAGCCTTAGACACTTTATGGATGGTAGCCATGCTATTTATTCTGGTGCTCGGTATCAGTTTTGGCAGCGTGTTGTATTTCGAAATCGCATTGTTAATTGCTCTAATTGGCTTTGTTTCTACCTTGGCCTTAGCGAAGTTTTTATTACGTGGAGAGGTGATCGAATGATTGAATTAGCCGAGTCGATCCTAGCGTGGATCGCAGTACCGGTGGCCTTGCTGTTAATTGCCGGTAGCCTGATCACCTTAATTGGTACCTTAGGCTTAGTGCGTCTACCGCATTTTTATCAGCGCATCCATGGCCCGGCGATCAGCATTACTTTTGGTACCACCTGTTTTGTGCTGGCGTCGATGCTGTATTTTAGCGGTTTAGGGCTGCGACCTGTGCTGCATGAACTGTTAATCAGCGCTTTTGTACTGCTCACGGCCCCAGTCAGTGCCATGTTGTTAATGCGCGCAGCGGTTTATCGAGATTTACGGAACACTCACAAACAAGCACAGCACGACAACGCAAAGTCTAGCCAACCTCCATCAGCCTAGCAGGCCATGGTGTTGGTAAGGTATTAAATACCTTCGCCTAAAAACACTTTACTATACCGAGGTTGGATCCAGGCTGGCGCTCCGGTCACTAAATTCAGCGTATTAAATTGCGCTTTGGGCAGTTCAATATGCACCAGCTGTGCCAGCTCCGTCGCTTGTACTTCTAAGCGCACTGTCGGCCCTACCACCGTAATTAAATCAATGGTTACCGGTATCGCATCAGTTTGCGGATGATTAAAGACATCAATTTCATGCGGCCTGACATACGCTAAACCGGCCTGCTCAGCAGCACTGCTATGCTCTGGCGCGGGCATCGCGGCTTTGCCAATATGGGTTTGACCTTGATTAACCCTAGCATGGAACAAATTGACATTACCCAAAAACTCATACACAAACGGATTGGCCGGATGATCATACACTTGCTCAGGCGTACCGTGCTGCTCAATTTGGCCTTGGTTCATCACTACGATACGATCCGCAACCTCTAGTGCTTCTTCCTGATCGTGCGTAACAAACACACTGGTTACATGGATCTCGTCATGTAAACGGCGCAGCCAACGGCGTAACTCAGCGCGCACCTTGGCATCGAGCGCACCAAAAGGTTCGTCTAATAACAACATTTTGGGTTCTACCGCGAGTGCTCGCGCTAAGGCAATGCGTTGGCGTTGCCCACCGGATAATTGCGCTGGATAGCGGTCGGCAGTCCAGCCTAGTTGCACTAACTCGAGCAGGTTATGCACTTTTTTTGCAATGTCCGCTTTGCTTGGCCGCAGTTTTTTCGGTTTCACCGTTAAACCATAAGCCACGTTTTCAAACACCGTCATATGCTTAAACAAGGCGTAATGCTGAAACACAAACCCAACACCGCGCTCAGACACATGTTGCTGACTAATATCTTGCTGATTAAAGCGAATAAGGCCGCTATCGGCCTGCTCTAAGCCCGCAATAATTCGTAATAAGGTGGTTTTACCCGAGCCAGACGGGCCTAGTAGCGCCGTGAGCTCACCGGTATTCAGTTGCAGATTAATCTGGTTTAACGCCTGAAATTGCCCAAAACGTTTACTGATCTGTTCAATATGGATACTCATTGCAGCCTCTTCGCGGCCAGCTCTGCAGCTGGACAACCCCCTAGCAGGCGCAGTAGGTTAAGCTACGCCTAAAAGCGTATCTTACGGCGAAAACTCAATAACAATAAAGTTCGATTTTCTTCTTCGCTATTCCAAGTTGGAATAAGAGCGCTCAGTTCAGGCCATCGCTCTGCGCAACCATCAAGCGAAGCGCCTATGGCGCGCGCTGAAGCGTTACCGTTGCAGGCCTTGTCTGTTGCCATAGCGCCGGATAAGCTTGCAGATAACGAATAAACGCCTCGGCCGGTACTTTACAATCCGCGTTACTTTGCTGACAAGGTAAGCCAGCCGCTTGTGCGTATTCCGGTACATAAGCTGTTTTACCACTGGCATCTTGCTCGGCGCGCACCCGTGTTACCGCAAACGCTTTTGGCTGACCGTTCAGCAAAATAATATCTCGCCGATCGCTGCCGTTTTGTTGTACTTGTTGCAGCTTATGCCAGCCATCATTGCCATTGGCTAAATAATCCGTCGTGGCAAGACGATACTGCCGCTCGGGCAGCAGTGCTTGCCATTGCCCTTGTTGTAATACCGCAACATCTGTAAACACTAAACGGCCATCCGCTTGCTCTGTTGCGGTATATCGTAAATGACTGCTGTACGGAAACTTCCCAGCATGCGCACCGGCCGGTAAGGTAGCGCTGATGGTTTGCTGCAATAATGCCAGCACATCGGCTCCGCTTACGGTTAAAACACTGAGCGCAGAAGCAAAGGGCAATACTTCTAAACGAATATGCCCTTCGAACACGGCACCGGCGGTTAAATCACTGCGAATATTGCCCGCCCCCAGCAAAGTAAAATCAACCGGTTGCTCCAATTCCGCGCGCGCACGGCTATTTAACCAATATTGGATGCCATCGGTGATATGCGCCGCTAAAAGCGAGCCGTGTTGGTCACTGCCACCCGTACCCGGTAAACGCACATGGGAAAGGGTTTGCTCCAGTGCACTGATTTGCTGCCCATAGGCCTGTTGCACGGCAGGTAAATAAACCTCATCCAGCACTTGGCGTAAGTTAGCATCTTCTTCAGTAATGGCCGTGCGCGCTAACGTGGCAATAAAACCTAATTGCTTGGCCAGTGGCTCGCCCTGTAGCTGGCTATCGGCTTGGCGCAAAGCCGAGTGATATAACTGTTTACTGGCCAGTAAGGTGTTTTGCCCATCGCAGCGATTGATTTGGCCTTGCCGATCAAAGCTCACCGTTAAAGCACCGACGGCTTGCGCAAACTGTCCGGCTTGCACAACGCAGGTGATGGCCTTGCCATCGGCATTGCGAATTTGCTCGGCGTACGGCGCTTGCTGGCCTAGCGACCACTGCCGAAAATCGCCAAGTAAGGTATGCGAATGCCCGCCAACAATCACATCAATACCATTTACCTTAGCGGCCAAGGTGCGATCACGCTGATGCCCTAAATGGGTTAACGCCACGATATGTTTGACACCCTGTTGCTGTAAATAATCTACCGTTTGTTGGGCAGACGCGACTTCATCGGCAAAGACTAAGGCGCCGGTATCAGGCACCATGGCGCGCATATCCTCAAGCGCCAAGCCAAACACCGCTAGCACCGGTTCATAAGGGTTAATCGGTAAAGAGGTCGGTTGCCATTGCTGATCTACTAAACGAAATAATTGAAACGGCTTTAAATTCTCGACCTTCGCTAAACGCGGCTCGGCGCGGCTATCGACATTAGCGGCTAACACCGGGAAATTAACTTGGTTGGCAAATTGCGCTAATTTCTCAAGGCCGATATCAAATTCATGGTTTCCCAGCGCCATCGCATCCAGCTGCATGCGATTAAGAATGTCGATATTAATTTCATGCTCAAACAATTCAAAATATGCACTGCCTTTAAAGGCATCACCACCATGTAAAAATAAACTACTCAACCCCTCATTGGCAGCTTGCTGGCGTAAGGTGCGCGCATGGCTGAGTACCCGTGGATGACCACCAATAAAGGTATAAAGCGGCTGCTCTGCCGCCCCAAATAACTTAGCGGGTGAGGCATCAAATTGTGAGTGGGTATCATTAATATGAATAATTTGCAGCTGCAAGCCCGTTGTTACCGTTGCAGGTGTGAACCGTTCGGTTTGATGAGTACAACTGCCTAACAGCAGCGTTAAAGCCAGTAGTATGCCCGTTTGCTTTTGCATCAGTGGTTTCCGTATTTTTACACCTGAGTTAGCCGCTTACCTTGGCGATGGCCACTGCGGTTAATCTGCGCTTATTGCGTTAATAACTTTGCCAATTCAGCTGCTTGCGCTCTGATATGCTCCATATCACCTTGCTCAGTACCGTGGCGTTTTAATTCGCTTAAATGCGTTGGGATCAGATGAAAATGCAAATGCGGCACCGTTTGCCCCGCAGCAGTACCATTGAGTTGCATTAAGACGATGCCTTCCACTTTTAGCAGCGTTTTTTGCGCAGCCATCACTCTTTGCACCGTCGCTAGCAAAGGAGCAGCATAATCTAAAGGAAGTTCTGCCAATGTTTCTGCCGGGTATTTGGGGATCACTAAAGCATGACCATCCGCCTGCGGCATAATATCCATAAAGGCTAAGCTGTGTTCATCCTCATTAATTTTAAAACAGGGTAATTCACCACGTAAAATTTTGGCGAAAACGTTGTTATCTTTATAGCTCATAAGGTGCTCCTGGCTGGGTTTATTAACGTTTACCGATTATGCCAGCATGAACGGCAACAAGGTAGCAGTGCACTGCGCTTTGTTATGCACTAGCCTGAAAAATCGCCGGTGCAGTGACGACATGTTGTTGCTAATACCCAGTGTGCAAGGCCCATTAACGGTGGGGATTAACTAGAAACCGCTAGCCCAGGAAGCCAGTGAGGGTAACGGCATAACACGATACCGTCACTGCTCATAAAACAAAGCTCGCTAAGCGCCAGTTAAGCCTAAATGACGGGCATGAAAGCGCAAATGCTGCTCGATAAAACTGGCGATAAAGTAGTAGCTGTGATCATAGCCTGCTTGCAAACGGATTTCAGCGGCCACGCCTGCTTGCTCTGCGGCTTTAACCAGGCTGTCGGTTTGCAACTGTGCCGGATAAAAGTTATCACTGAGCCCCTGATCAACTAAAATCGGCAGCTGACTGCCCTGCTTCGCCAGCAAATAAGCAGCGTCGTATTGCTGCCATTTTGTTTCATCGGCCCCGAGATAACCGCGCAGCGCTTTTTGGCCCCAAGCACAATTCATCGGATGACAAATGGGTGAAAAAGCAGAAATACTGCGATACTCGGCATTGTTACGCAGGCCAATGACCAGAGCACCGTGCCCGCCCATCGAGTGACCACTGATTGCTTTAGCCGCGCTCAGTGGTAACTCTGCCTGCAGCAGTGCCGGTAATTCCTGCAAAATATAATCATACATCTGATAATTCGCAGCAAAAGGCGCTTCAGTGGCATTAACATAAAAGCCGGCCCCTAAGCCAAAGTCATAAGCCCCATCTGGATCATCAGCAACATCGGCGCCACGAGGGCTGGTATCGGGCATGATTAGCGCCAGCCCAAGCTCTGCAGCCACACGCTGCGCCCCGGCTTTGCTGGAAAAATTCTCGTCGGTACAGGTTAAACCTGATAACCAATACAGTGAAGGTACCTTGTGTTGCTCTGCTTGCGGCGGTAAAAATACTGAAAATTGCATTTCGCAGTGCAGCACCGCAGATTGATGTTTAAATCGCAGTTGTTTGCCACCAAAACAGCGTTGTTCGCTAACAGCGATAAGTGCAGAAGAAGTTGTCATACGCGGCCTCTTAATATCGAAAAGCGCAAGATGCCTATCGGCCTAACACGCCAAAGCGAAAGCGCTAAGGCGTGTTAGTGATAAGCTTTAGAAGTGAATTACGGTGCGGATCGACTTGCCTTCATGCATTAAATCAAAGGCTTTGTTGATGTCCTCTAACGGCATGGTATGCGTAATAAAGGTATCAAGTTCAAACTCACCGTTTAAATAACGCTCGACATAATCCGGTAATTCGCTGCGACCTTTTACGCCACCAAAGGCCGTACCGCGCCATACGCGGCCAGTAACCAACTGGAATGGCCGGGTTGAGATCTCTTGTCCGGCACCCGCCACACCAATAATCACCGATTCGCCCCAGCCTTTATGACAACATTCTAAAGCGGAGCGCATCACGTTGACGTTACCAATACATTCAAACGAGAAATCCACGCCACCATCGGTCATCTCAACAATCACCTCTTGGATCGGTTTGTCGAAATGCTTCGGGTTAATCACATCAGTCGCGCCCAGTTGTTTGGCGATCGCAAATTTATCTTCATTAATATCAATGGCAATAATGCGGCTGGCTTTGGCCATAACAGCACCAATGATCGCCGATAAGCCGATACCGCCTAAACCAAACACTGCGACGGTATCGCCTTCTTTTACTTTGGCGGTATTCATTACTGCACCCATGCCGGTAGTGACACCACAGCCGAGTAAGCAGACTTTTTCCAGCGGGGCTTCTTTATTAATTTTAGCCAGTGAAATTTCTGGTAATACCGTGTACTCAGAAAAGGTGGAAGTGCCCATATAGTGATAAATTGGCTTACCGTCTTTTGAAAAACGGGTGGTGCCATCAGGCATCAAGCCTTTGCCTTGAGTGGCACGAATGGCTTGGCACAGGTTAGTTTTGCCCGACAAACAGAATTTACATTTACCACACTCTGGGGTGTACAGTGGGATCACATGATCGCCTACTGCCACTGAAGTGACTCCTTCTCCGACGGCCTCGACAATACCACCGCCCTCGTGCCCTAAAATAGCCGGAAAAATGCCTTCTGGATCTTCACCAGACAAGGTAAAGGCATCGGTATGGCACACGCCGGTAGCCACGATACGCACTAACACTTCGCCTTTTTGTGGCGGCATTAAATCGACTTCTTCAATGGTTAACGGTTGACCTGGGCCCCAAGCGACGGCGGCACGTGTTTTAATCATGTTCATCTGTTGATCCTTTTAAAAAGTTACACAGGAAGATTTTACTATGGGGTTAAGTGTAACCTGATTTTGATTTTTTCCATATCAGGTTGAATAGCATTAAAATGCAAATCAGTTTTTCATTTTTGCAAAAATGTAGCGCTTTGTACTATGATCAAGGCGATTGACGCAAAAAGTGACAAGCGTTCTGGCGAATAACAATAACAATGGCATTTTAATGAAACAATGGATCGGCATTAGTGAGTTTGTGGCCGTGGCTGAGCAACACAGTTTTACCAAGGCCGCTAAACAGTTAGGCATTTCGGTCGCACAAGTCAGTCGTAACATTGCTGAATTAGAGGCGAGTCTTGCCATTAAACTGCTGTATCGCAGTACCCGCAGTGTCAGTCTGACTGAAGAAGGCTTATTGTATTTACAGCATTGTCGGCATTTGGTGGCCAGTTTAGATGAAGCAAACCGCACACTGGCCAACCTCAAAGCGACGCCTCGCGGCCAAATTAAACTGACCGCACCGGTTTTTTATGGTGAAACCCGAATTGCCCCACTGCTACATGATTTTATGCTGCGCTACCCCGACACTGAATTAGATTTGCAGCTTAGCAACAACAAACTGGATTTGGTGCAAGGCGGCTATGATCTGGCTATTCGACTTGGTACCTTAGAAAGTTCGAGTTTGATTGCCCGCAAACTGGCCAGCCGCACACAATATGTGGTGGCAGCGCCGGCCTATTTAGCTCAGCATGGCACACCCACTAGCCTAACAGCCTTGGCGCAGCATCAATGCCTCACCGGCACCGTAGCGAATTGGCGCTTTATGCAGCAAGGAAAAATCGTTCAGTTTAAGCCACAAGGCCGTATTGTTTGCAATAGTGGCGTGGCACTGCGCGATGCCGCCCTCAAAGGGCTGGGTTTAGTGCAATTACCTGACTACTATGTCAGTGACAATTTGCAGCAAGGCGAGTTGGTGGCGGTTCTTAGTGAACTGCGGCAACCGGATGAGGGTATTTGGGCTATCTATCCACAAAATCGGCATTTATCCGCTAAAGTGCGGGTCCTCGTGGACTATTTAGCATCAAAGCTGAGTTGAAACGCGCGCCTGTCGCCCTCATCGTTCTGTTATACACATTGTTTCACTGGCTTTTAACATCACAAGGATCTAGCTGCATGACGCCGTTAAAAATCGATTTAGTTTCTGATATTGCCTGCCCATGGTGCGCTATCGGCTATGCCCGCTTAGAGCAGGCATTAACACTGGCACCGGAATTAGCCGTCACCTTAGAGTGGCACGCCTTTGAATTAAATCCGGATAAAAACGCGCCACAAGAAGCAATTTTACCGGCACTTAGCCGTAAATACGGTAAAAGTGAAGAAGAAATGCGCCAAGCGCAAGCCAATATGATGCAGATCGCCAGCGGCCTCGGCATCAATTTTAGTCAGTTACAGCAGCGCAAAACCTGTAATACCTTTGATGCGCATCGCTTGGTCAAATGGGCCGACACACAACAAAAAGCCACCGCCATGAAGCTGGCACTGTTTGATGCCTATTTTGGTGAAGCAGCCAATGTGGCTGATAGATCAGTGCTGGCAGAATGCGCGAAAAATGCCGGTTTAGATCAAACGCAAGCAGAACAGATCTTAGCCAGTAATGACTTCGCCGATATCGTATCTGCTGATATTGCTAAGTACCAACAAGCCGGTATTTCCTCGGTGCCGGCCTTTATCATTAATAACAAATACCTGATTTCTGGCGCACAAGAGCCACAGCAATTAGCCGCTTCACTGCGTCAAATTGCTGCGGAAACACTCGAAAAATCATAAAAGAAAAAACCACAACAGCAGGCACGCTGTTGTGGTTCACCAAACACGGTAAGGTTGGGATTATTTATTGTGCCATCAGCTGATGCAAGGTGGTTAATGACATGGCCAGTGCAGCACGGCTCGACGTTTCATTTGGCGAGAAGTGCGCTTTGATCACCGGCTCTGCATCAAAAGGTCCTTGAGTCAGGCTAAACTGCACATGCATTAAGCCGAGATCTAAGGCTTTTTGGACATAACCCTTTAACTCAGGGCTAATCAAAGCACTGTCAGCCACATCAATCCATTGATTAAAGGCGAATACTTTCAAGTTTGAGGCAGGGTTAAAGTTCGCGGCATCGGCTTGTTTCGCCAAGGTTTGCACCAACGAATAGGCCAGTTCAGCACGCGTCACTTTGTTATTTACGCCAAACTTGCTGCTTGATACCGGCTTAACCACTGGCTGTTGTGCGAAGCCTAAGTCTTTTAAGGCAGCTCCTTTCATGGTTACCGCATTGGCAGCCGCCGCCGTATCACCGTTAGTATCAGTGTAATTTAACTGATCGCCCTTATTGCTCTGGCGCACCGCACCCGCTAATACCATCGTATCAGCTAATTGGGCTTTAGTGATTTTGCTATCAGGATCAAAGCCATAGCTAAAACCGTCCATCAACTGCTCTGCTACTGCATACTCAATAAAGCCTTGTGCAGGATGGCCAATCACATCACCGAGCCCCACGTAGCCATCGGTACGCACCAATTTTATTTGCGCATTAATGGTGTCAGGTATACCAAAACCATTAGTCACACCCAGTGGATCTAACGCTACGCCACTTAAACCACCGACGCCACGCACATAAATTTTCCAAGTACCCGCCACACCTGCGGCCGATAAACCAATATTTTCACCTAATACTGGTAGCGCCACACCTGAGCCATAACGTTTACCATTGGGATCTTCAAGTACCAGCGCAACAGTATTGTCACTGACACGTGCTTTAACACTGACCAGCGAAATGCTGCTATCCACTTCAAAAGTTTCAACCTCAAGTTCACCAACAGGATTGAAATTTACCGGTTGCGTAAAGCTGGCAGCAATCGACGTTAATGCTTTGGCATTAAACTGCCGGTTTTGCTTTACCGTATCACCAAAACGATTATCCATCGCCCGTGCTGCTTGCACTGCAGCATGTGCATTGACATAACCGGCACCCACTTCCCATGACTCACGCCCTGACATATTGGTTGCGGTATCCCGTAGAATACGTTTTACATCTCGCCAGTTTAAATTAGGATTCGCTTCCAGCATTAAGGCCACTACGCCTGAGATATGCGGTGCAGACATTGAGGTGCCACTGCTCAGCGTGTAGTACGGTAAGTGTTGCGGTTCAATAATTTCACTGTCATCGGTTAGGCTTAACGCACTTAAACTCGATAACGAGGCGCGCACCGATACAACATCGACACCGGGTGCAGTAATTGTCGGCTCATCAACCCAATTAAACATTTCGCCACCGACTTCAACCTGCCCGCCATTACCCTTGGTACCACGTGAACTAAAACTGGCTAAAGCACCACTTTTGTCGCCAGCGGCGACTGTGACGACCCAAGGCGCTTTTTTGAAATTACCGGTAATAGTTGACTCGCCAGAGCCTGAGTTACCCGCAGAAAACACCACAATCACGCCATTATCACTTAATGCTTTAGTCGCAACGTTGGTAGGATCATCAGGATTAAAAGGGGTACCGACATCACCAGTATTACCAAACGAGTTGGAGATTACCCGAATGTTGTAGTCATACTGGTGCGTTAAGGCGTAGTCAAAACCGCCCAAGGTATCCAGGATAAATAAGCCTGCGCCTGAGCCATAACCAATAATTTTGGCACCGGGCGCCACACCGGCATACTTGCCAGAAGACTGCGCGCCATTCGCACCAATGATCCCAGCAACATGCGAACCGTGCCCACCTGCAATATCGGTGTTTTCAACATTTTCTTGATAAGTGATCGGCAGAATGCCCGAGAAGCTATTTAAATTAGTTTGTGCTAGCACGTTTTGCACGGTGTGGTTAGGAAAGCGAATATCAGGATGAGAACCATCAACGCCGGAATCATTCACCACCACGCCGATGCCGCGACCGGAAAACGGCATACCGCTGCTGCGTAGGCTTTGATCCGCGCGTAATTGTTGTACACCGGTAATGGCGGTTGATTCATTATTTTCTAAGCTCATAGGCGCGTTGTGCCATACCGACAACACATCATTACGGGCATAAATTTGCTGAATTTGCTCTGCAGTAGCCACAGCGCCGACGATAGGTAAATTATGTAAGCTAACGCCACTGATACCCATTGAAGACAACATATTCAGTTGGCTGTTATGCGGTGCGCCTTGTTGATCAAACGTAATGATCACTTGATGTAAGCTACCGGCGGGCGCTTGTTGCATAATGCTGACCAGTGCAGGATCTAATGTTTTAGCGTGAAGGCTAGAGGCAGACAGCCCCATAGCCAAAGAGAGAGATAATAAGGTTAATTTAGTTTTAGTTTTCATATGTGCCTCGGACGACTAGGAAGTTCTATTCCAGAGTCACATACTCTATTTGACTATCCCATAGGGGCTTCCCCCTAGCAGCAGTAGCTTTTCTACCTAGTAAGTGTATTTTTAATCCAATAAGCCTTTTTTAGCAGCGTAACGCACCAACTCAATAGAGTTATGCATATTTAATTTTTCTAACACTTTACCGCGATGGTTTTCTGCCGTTTTTACACTAATGTCCAGCAGCCTAGCGATATCCTTAGTTGAAGCGCCAGAAATAACCAAGTGAAACACCTCGCGCTCGCGCTCAGTCAAATTTTTATACGGGTCATCCAGGTTCTCATTCGGGTTGCGATACTGCTCTGCTAACGCCTGTGAGGCAAACTGGCAATAATAGGTTTTACCCACCGCCAAATGCCGCACCGCACTGAGTAAATGCTGGCCGGCACTCGATTTCACTAAATAACCACTGGCGCCAGCACGCACCATGTGGATCACGTACTCTTCTTCTTCATGCATGGTTAGCACTAACACCTGACATTGCTTAAAGCGCTGATTCGCTTGTCGTACGACTTCCAAGCCATTCACCCTAGGCATACTAATATCGACCACTAACACATCGGGTGACAGCTGCTCTAACAACGCCAGTGCTTCAACACCATCCACGGCTTGTCCCACCACCTTACAATCATCAGCCTGATCAATAATACTGACTAAGCCTTGGCGCACGATATCGTGATCGTCAGCAACTACCACACTAATCATTTTGACCTCGCTCTCTCGGTGTTTGTTCATGGGGGATCATAATACTAATTTTGCAACCTTGAGCGGCAGCCGCTTCAATTAAACAGCGACCACCAAAAGACGCGGCACGATCTTGCATACTGCATAATCCGACGCCTTTTTGCGTCTGTTCGTCTAGTTCAAAACCAATACCATTATCAGTGATGATCAGTTTAAGCCCTTCACGATCTTGTTTAATGGCGACCTGAGCTTGTGTTGCCTGTGCGTATTTCACGACATTGTTCAGGGCTTCCTGACATATTCGGAACACCATAATTTGTAACTCATCAGCTAACTGCAAATCCGCCGCAATAACTAAGCTGATGTTGAGCGTAGGACAACTCTCTGTAATTTGTCGAACTAACCAGCTTAATGCCGCGTGTAACCCCAGATCATCCAGCACCGGCGGGCGTAACAATCGTGATATATGCCGGGTATCTTTTAACGCCAACTCCGCTAATGCTAAAGCGCGTTGTAGTTGCGGGTCTGAATTATCAATAGCGGTTAACTCGTTGACCAATGCAGTGAGTACTTGACCAACACCATCGTGTAAATCATTGGCAATGCGTTTTTGCGTGGTGTCATTTAATTGCCAAACCCGCCGCAAAATATGCTGCATACGGCTATTATTTTCAGCTAACTGTGTTTGCAGTTGCTTTTGTTGAAAGTGCAGCCGAGTTAACTGCTGTTGGATCTGTTGCTCGTTGTTATTTGACATAACCTGACATCATCGCCTTTTCTCGTGTTTGAATAGCCTGTCGATAAGGCTCCGGCGTTTGTTGCAGTAATCGTTCAAATTCTGCCGTATCCGCTAAATTAAAGGTGTGATCAGCCCGATCGGGCTGTTTAAAGCGTTGCTGTAA
Source organism: Rheinheimera sp. UJ51 (assembly GCF_020819615.1). Taxonomy (NCBI): domain Bacteria; kingdom Pseudomonadati; phylum Pseudomonadota; class Gammaproteobacteria; order Chromatiales; family Chromatiaceae; genus Rheinheimera; species Rheinheimera sp. UJ51. The sequence continues at coordinate 135,219 of NZ_JAJHOG010000006.1, read as the reverse complement.
ATATTCAAAGGCAAAACTGCGCCAATAACTGGTAGCTCGGCGCAATAAGGGTAAGGCTTGATTCAGTAATTGCCCTACCACTTCTGTTTGGCCCTGTTTCGCCGCAGCTAATGCCTGCAACTCAAGCCACAGTAAGCGCTCAGGTACATGATGGCGCATAAAGGTTTCATAAGCGACCGGTAAACTATTCAGTGGTTGTCCTTGCATAAATTGAATATGTTGCTGGGCAATAAAGGCTTTTAGCTCTAATCGCGGTAGTGGTTGTGCTTGCAATGTGTCCTGTAGGCGTTTGACATGCAGCTCGGCTCGTTGGATTTGCCCGGTACCAATCAGTTGATTAACGGTCAATAAACTTAGGCTTTGTTTTTGTTCATTATTCGATGAAACGGACATGCTGTCACGCAGCAGGGTTAGCTGTGTCTCTGCCTTGTCGTACTGCGCACTATTTTGATAAAGCTCGGTTAACCATAGTCTAAATTCAAGCACCGCTCTGGGGTCTTGCTCTGCCTGCGCTTGCTCAATAAACACAAGTAACTGTGTTTCTGCTTGCATAAAATTACCATGCAACGCCGCTAACTTAGCTAAAAAAGCTTCAGCTATTAACTTATCTTCAGTCAGATCTAAGGCTTCAGCATCTTCACTGGTCGATTTAAATAACCGAAATGCTTGGCCCCACTCCCCTTGCTGAATTTTTAGCTGGGCTAAGCTTTGCCGTACTTTAATTAAACTGAGCGCATCATTGTTGGCAACCGCATTTTGTTCGGCTTGTTTTAAATAGACTTGCGATTGGTCAAACTCCGATAACACAAAGTAAATATAACCTAAATTTATTAAACTCTCCGTCAAGTTCCAATTGTCACCAATTTGGCTTCTAATGTTAAAAGCATCATTAAAATAGCGTTGCGCAATTAGGTATTCGCCTTGCTCCTCTTCCAAAATACCCAAGTAGTCTATTGTAATAGCTAAAGCAGCCAGATCTTTAATGAGCTTATAATTTTCGATAGCTTTCTGCAGGGTAGTTCGCGCTTGCAGAACGTCGCCAGTTACAAACTGCACAAATCCCAAGTTAGACAAAGTTTTAGCCATACCAGATACATCTTCGACTTCTTGAAATAATACAAATGCATTCTGATAATTAGGTATCGCCTCCGCAAATTTACCCTGCCGTTGCATCGCTACACCAACCGCATTTAAGGCATCAGCAAGGCCCGCTTTATTTTTTAACCGGGTAAACAACACTTGCGCTTGCAATAAATACTCGTCAACCGCCCGGCTAATATCGCCCGTGCGAATGGCCAACTTGCCTAGCTGCAAAAATATTTCTGGGTTGGTTTTATCTACTGTCGCCAAAAGCTGTAATTGTGCGCTGGCATCTTGATAGCGGTTTTGCAGCGATAAGAAGTTGGCGTACTCCATCGTCAACGCCGTATCAAATGGTTTTGCTTGGAGCAAAAGCTGGTAGTTATCATCTGCTAACGAGTACTGCTCTTGTAACGCAGCTAAGCGGGCATTCGATAATAAATGCTCATAACTGTGAGGTGTCGATTGCTGCACGGCTTGGGCATACAGATTTTCTGCTTGCAGCCAATTTTGCTGTTGTTCATGCCATTCTGCTGCCAATAAATAGCCAATAGCCAGCTGCGGAAAACGTTGCTGAAACTGCTGCAATAAACTCTGTAGCTGCTGTGTGTTGTTATTCGCTTGCGCTAGCATTAGTTGGTTGTATAACTGCTGGGCAGCATCGGGTAAAGGCTGCACTTCAGCAATAGCCGGATCACTTTTGGTGTTTAACACCATAAGCATGGCATTCATTTGCTTAAGCACACCTGCTGATACCGAGTCTAAAACGATGCTTTGCCGATCAGACCACAGCTGCGGTAATAGCGGTTGCCGCATATCAGTTAAGGTTGCGGCTAACTCCACTTTACTGTCTAACACGGTAATTTGATTGGTTAAAATAACATCCACACCGAGCAAGCTGGCTAAATCTTGCAGTTGCTTATCATTTAGCGGAGTAACAAACCCCAAATGCTGTAAGGTGGTTTGCACCCGCTGCGGCGGGATCAAGCGGATATTTTTCGATCTTAATTGTTCAAAGATAACTTGCTGCACTAAGCCTTGCACCGCAGTTTGTTGTGGATTATCGGCTTGAACAGCAAAAGGTAACACCGCCAACGCGATAGGCAGCGTTAAGGCTTGCTCGTCTTGCGTTGCATTAGGGGCTTCCTTACGCGGTGACAGCATAAAAAACACAACAGCGATGACCGCAGCCAACAACAATAGACTAGCAATATTACCCCGTCTTTTTGTTTTGTTAGCCGCCGTTTGTGTTAACCACAGCTGTTTTAGCTGCTGACCTGTTTGACTGCGTTGTTGCGGGTGCGCAGCTAAATTTTGTAAAAAGAAACTGCGCCAGCGCGGAAAGTCTTTGCTGATTTTATCCAGTGGCGGATTACTTTGTAATTTGGCCGCGAGTTGCTGGCCCATATCAGCTTGATTAAAAGGCAAATCTGCAGTGAGCAACTGATAAAGTGTAACGGCAACAGCATAATAATCACTCTGAGGGCTGTGTTGGGCGCTTTGTAACACCTCAGGGGCGCTATAGAGCGGGGTGCAACTTTGGTGTGACACTTCACTTAATGCTGACGCTAAGCCTAAATCAAGAAGGTACAGGCGATTATCGCCATCAAGTAAAACATTTTGTGGGGTAATGTCACAGTGCACTATGCCTTGCCGGTGAATAGCTTCTACGGCATCAATTAATTGCGCACCAATGTGTTCGGCTACCGCTTCTTGATGTTTATCTTGCGGTAAGCGGTATTGTGCTAAAGAAATACCGCTAATGTAGTCCATCGTATAAAAAGCACAGTCTGCTGCTAAATAAAAATCATGGACGCGGATCACATTAGGGTGCGAGATACCCCGGGCTAACAAGATTTCTTGACGGACTTTGTCCGTAGTCACGGTGGAGTCTAGTAGGCTGTTATGCAGGATTTTTAACGCGACATTGCAATGCAGATGCAAATCTTCGGCTAGAAACACGCTGCCATTATTGCCATTGCCCAGTAATTTTACTAAACGAAAGCGCTTGGCCAAGACATCGCCGGCGGCTTGTCCGGTAAAAGCAGGTAACTCTTGGGTGTGATCATCAGTACTTAACAACAGCATGCCTCAGTAATACATTGGGCTCTATGATCAATACTAATGGTTTTTTAACTGAATTGCCGGTTATTTACCGAGAATTTTTGTAATTCTTCATCTAACTGTTGGCTAAATAAGGTCAATGTCAGGTTATTAACCAGCGTTTGCAGCAACTCAAAGTCGAGTGCTGACAGGTATTTACTTGGCTGTTGGCTGTCAACATAAAACAGCCCAAACAGCTTGCCCTGACACAGTAAGGGTAAGCATGCTGTGGCAGAAAGTTGCTTTAATTTAATACTGGCACGTTGCGACAACGCTTGGTGTTGCGAAATATCATTTGCTACCAACGGTTGCTGACTATTGAGTACGCTTTGTAATGCCCCGACACTACCAAAGAAACTGGCTTGATCTTGCGCTTCCTTGCTAACTCCCAAACTGCAATGCAATTTCAGTGAGGTTAAATCCGAACCGAGTAACAATGCCGCGCGCTGCATTTGGCAGAGTTTTAACGCCTCAGACAACAGATGTTGCAGATCGGCTTTACTGTTACTAAGCGCTTGTGCATTAAGTTGAGCGGCTTGCTGCACACGCCAATCATCATATTGCTGCTGGCGTAGCAGCGCTGATGGCTCGATAGCGTTAAATAGCACAGGCACATTACCTACCACAACAATGCTGCCATCTTCCAATAAACAACATTGCTGCTGAATCCCCTGACTGCGCAAACCGTTCATACTGTTTAGATCAGACATCAACCAAAATGCTTCACTGTAGACGAGCTTGGCATGCTGGCGAGAAACCGACGGTTCTTGGATCACAATGTCGTTCTCTGGCGCACGGCCCAGATAAAAAGTGGCTTTATCTGCCAACAGAAACTGGTCGGCTGCGCGTTTCGCGCTGATGACGGTCAGTTGCGCATTCATAATTTGCTCTAAATCGCTAAACGTAGCGAATAGGCCAAAGTTTCTGCTGACGCAGTAAGCATGCCCGATACATTATCAATATCGCGGGCTGAGCGCCAAACATTGGGTATTTGCGCGGCATTAGCGTTACTGATCAGTTTTTGCAGTTTTTTGATTTCACTAAGTGCTTGCGGATAGCGCACAGCACCGCATTCACTTCGAATAATACTGACGCTTTGCTGTAAAGCCGTTAACAATTCGGGTGCAATCTGACTAGCAAAATTGTTGAGTTGTTGCTCCAATTTTAACGCTTTTTGATTAATAACTTGGGCAACCGGACGTACATCAGCCACGATTATAAAGTCAGATAAGTTACCGACCTGCCCCCTTGTACGAATACTACCCGCTCCGGTGGCCACGGTAATATCTTCAAAAGCCGCACCGTCGTGAGATTTATAAAGTCGTAATGGTGTATTTAAACTGTATTGCAAATTGTGCGTGTGCAAATCAATGACCAATGGCCCAGAGAAACTAAAACCACTGTTGGCCAGCGGCTCAATTCTTATCACCACAGGGTAAGCCGCTTGCAGAGAAATTAACTGGCTGGCAAGACGACTGCTGATATCGGCAGACAACGGATTAGCCACATAGGCGCTAATATTGATGTTTTGTGCGGTTAACCCCATCACATTTTCAAAGGTTAATGCCACATCCACTTCATAACCACCAGGCAACGTAATGGTGGTTTCCGCCGTATTGCCACTGATATGAACGGGGTACGTGCTGGCAAACAACGACATGCTGCTTAACAACATTAAAGATCCTAGCAGAATTGTTCTTAACATAATGACTCCGTTAATAGGCGATTACAGTGCAAACTGTCAGTTCGAGTAAAGCTTACTATGCATACTGCAGTATTAACACGAAGAAATGAATAGGGGATTTCCCCTAGGTCGATAATTACAGCGCCCACACTGTATTTATCGATAAAAAAAGGCAACCGAAGTTGCCTTTATCATCACGCTGTTCGCTTAGTTTAGATAATAATCCGTTAAGGCGCCTGCTGAAACCGCATATTCGCCGCGTTTTACCGCCCGAGCGGGTTCAAAATAAGCAACCAAGCGTGGTTCTAAATCAAATGGCCCTTGCTGTACTGCAAAACGCACATTCATCAAGCTCAGATCCAACGCAGTTTGCACATGGCCGCGCATAGCTACCGCAATATCTTGCGTATCCAGCACAGGCACCCGTTGTCCGCGATAGTCTACCGTGATCTCACCACTAAAGGCGGCCGCTTGTTGTTGTAAACCTAATGCTTGCACCATGCTATACGCCAAGACATCACGTGTTACGGCAGCGCCGGCATTAAATTTACCATTTTGCAGAGGTAATACCGGGCTTTGCTGTTGTACTCGATCTTTTAACGCACCACCGGTGGCCAATACCGCATCAGCAAAAGGTTTAACACTGGCCGAAATCGTATCTGCTGTGACAATAGCGGGCTCATTTAAGTGTGCCCGATATTGGCGAACTGAAGCACCCATCACTAAATATTGCGCTAAGTCGCCACGCTTTAAGCTGTGATCGGGTTTAAATACTTTGGTGTTAAAACTATCCATCAAGCGCTCATTCACCGCATATTGCACTGCATTTTCAGCTGGATGACCTTGCATATCATTTAAACCGGTATAGCCATCAGACAATAAAAAGGTAATGTTGCCATTGACAAACTCAGGCGCACCTGGTCCATTGGTTAAACCTAATGGATCCGGATTGACACCAGACAGGGAAGTCAAGCCATAGACCGATAATTTCCAAGTACCAGGGGTAGCGGGCGCAGAGACTTTGCTGACATCACTGAGTACCGGAGTAGATAAGCTACCTAGGTATTCTTCACCGGTTGGGCTAGTTAGTTTTAATTTTACGGTATTGGCTAACGGTGCCGCTGAAGCAGAAATTCTGATGACATCAGCACCGACTTCAAAAGGAAATACTTCTGGCTCACCCACTGGCGAATACAAGATGTTAAAAGGCACAGCGTTATCTGCTGGACGTATTAATGAATTGGCATTGAAAGTGTTAATATTATTAACCGTAGCACGATAGCCCTCTTTTTCACCCAAGGCTGCAGCCACAGCAGCATGCGCGTTGACATACCCCGTACCCACTTCAAAGCGCTCATAGCCAGGCATGTTGGTCGCCGTTTCCTGCAATATACGTTTTATATCCAGTGGTTGAAGATCGGGGTTAGCTTCTAACATTAAGGCGATAATGCCAGAGACATGCGGTGTTGCCATTGAGGTACCCGAGATCATGGTATAAAACGGTAAATACTCTGGTTCAATCGCCTCGATATCCGCATCACCACCATTCGCAGATAAATTTGTTTTAGCGCGGCTAGAAATAATATCGACACCCGGTGCGACTACCGTCACTTCATTACGATAAGTCCACTCACTGCCATCTGGCATAGTGAAATCGCCGGTTTCGAAACGCTCACCGCGTGAAGAAAAACCAATCAACTCACCGCTTTTTGTACCTGCACCGACAGAAATACCCCAAGGGATTTGTGCATAAGGGTTATGCGTGTCTTCACCTGGGCCTGAGTTACCGGCGGCAAATACCGTGGTGATTCCTAATTTGTACGCTTTATAAGAGGCAATACTAATGGGGCCGTTTGGATCATATTTACCACTGCTGCCCCATGAGTTGCTTATGACACGGATCGGGCTTCTAAAATCAAACACGCGGGTAATCGCGTAATCAAAGCCACCCAAGGCATCTAAAATGGCGATACCGCCACCTGAACCATAACCGACTAAATCAGCATCCACGGCGACACCTTTGTACTTGCCATCTGAATGACTGCCGTAGCCTGCCACCGTGCCCGCAACATGAGTACCATGTCCAGAGTTGGTATCAGTATTCAATTGATTCTCAATTAACACACCCGATACACCGGTTAAACTAATCGCTTGGGCATGCGTGACCGCTTGCACATTTTGTACAACTTTGTCGCCATAGGCTAAATCATCCAAGGTGGCATCAATACCGGAATCGTGAATCATCACGGTGACCCCTTTCCCGGTGTAACTTAACCCATTACGATCGATATAAGCTTGAGATTGCAGACGATCAACGCCGGTTAACTCGCGTGCCTCGGCATTAAAATAGTCTAACTTCGAGTTAAGAAAGACCGAGCGCACATCGCTCATCGCGCCAATTTGATTGATCTGCGCTGGGTTTACCAGCACACCAATAATCGGCAACGACTTAAATTGCACCGCTTGGGTTACGCCTAAATTGATTAAACGCTGTAATTGCGACGTATTTAAAGGGTCGAGTTGATCAAAGGTCACTACCACCATCATTTGTTCGGTGCTAGGTACTGTTTGCAGTTTTTCAGATAGCTGTGAACCGATAACAGCTTGAGCTGCTGCAGATAATGAAAAACCTGCCAGCGCCACGGTAAGTAAGGTATTGGTCAGTTTACGATAAAGCATAAGGCTCTCCTGGTATTTTAACTGTTGTGTCTTATGCACAACCTAGCCTTTACTGTGCCTTGCGCGATCAATCTTAAACATCGGGTGTATCCCCTAGCTCAATAGGTAAAATCCCCTAGCCAATCGGTATTTAACAACAAAACAAGGGCTTTACCGCTAGCCTTTTTGAAAACGTATCACCGCAATTAAAAGTGTTTGTGTGCAGCTAAACTCATTCAGTAAAAATAGAACTTACTGTTTTACCTGTATAAACATCACTTATTAGTCAGTCTGTTATTTTGTCTTTCTCATAACGAAAAATATATCGAGGAGTTTGACTTGCTCGTTGCTACGTTTTGTTACATTTACCTTTTGTGTAAACAGCTTAAAACTGATTAAATTAGCGGTAATATTGTTATAAAGAGCTGTTTATGCTGTTATCTCGCGTTAAGTCACCGTTATTCTTAGCTATCTTACTTACTCTGCTTTTAGCGCTCTGGTTAATCTTTGCGGATCATCGCCAAGCCGCCCAGCAAGCGCCAGAAGCCGCAGCGCCTACCCCCGCTGCTGCTTTTACCGTGCAAACACAGTTATCGAATGCCTCAGCCTACCCTGCAACGCAGCAGTTACAGGGGCAAATAATGGCTTGGCACAGTATTGACATAAAAGCCCAAGTTGCCGGACAGCTACTGCAATTAAACGTCGAGCAAGGCGATAAGGTCAAACAAGGGACAAAGCTACTGCAATTAAGTGATGAAGGACGCACCGCCCGCTTACAGCAAGCCAAAGCACTGTATCATTTACGACAAAGTGAACTGCAAAGCGCTCAACAATTAACCCGCCAACAATTTGTGAGTAAAACCGAATTAGCACGCTTACAAAGTGACTTAGCCAGTGCAGAAGCCAATTTAGCCGAGGCGGAATTAAATGTTGCCCACACTCAGCCTACGGCTCCCTTTGATGGTGTGCTAGCACGTCGTTACAGCGATCCGGGTAGCCGAGTGCAAGTTGGCGATACACTTTTTCAATTAGTGGATATCAGTCAATTACGCGTAACGGCGCAAGTGCCACAACAACGCGTAGCAGAGTTATCGCTGGGTCAAACCGTAGCAGTCAATTTACTGAACGGCCAACAGCTTAACGGCAGCCTCAGTTTTATTAGCCCCGTCGCTGATGCACAAAGCCGCAGTTATTATATTGAAGCTACCGTGGCGAATCCTCAGTTACAGCCACTCGCTGGTGCCAGTGCGACCTTGGTGATTGCCTTGTCGGCAGTGGAGGCTCATCAGATCTCACCGGCGTTATTACGACTTGACCCACAAGGTCGGCTTGGTCTTTACACGGTAGAAAACGGTATAGTGCAGTTTTACCCCATCAGTTTATTAAGCACCGACAACAATAGCGCTTGGATCACAGGTCTGCCAGCACAAGTGGAATTGATCACACAAGGCGCAGGCTTTGTTGCAGTCGGCCAAGCCGTGACAGTACAGCGCGGAGTCAGCGAATGAGAGCGTTAATCGCCGCGGCGATTGACCGCAGTCGAGCCAGCATTATGCTGTTGCTGTTTATTTTTGCTGCAGGCCTAACCGCCTATATCGTCATCCCAAAAGAAGCCAACCCCGATGTTGCCATTCCGATGATGTATGTGTCGATGTCGCTCGATGGCATCAGCCCAGAAGACGGTGAGCGATTACTGGTGCGGCCGATGGAGCACGAATTACGCTCGTTAGAGGGCATTAAAAAAATGACCTCCACCGCCAGCGAAGGTCATGCCTCGGTGATGCTAGAGTTTGATGCGGGTTTTGATGCAGATAAAGCCTTGGCGGATGTTCGCGTGAAAGTAGATGCCGCTCGCGCGAAACTGCCAGCAGAAGCCAAAGAGCCCACGGTCAATGAAATCAACGTGGCGTTATTTCCGGTGCTGTCAGTTGGGTTATCGGGGCCCATCGCCGAAGAAGTTTTGGTGCGCATTGCCCGTGCATTAAAAGAGCAAATTGAAGCCATTCCGGAAGTATTAGAAGTCGACATTGGCGGTGATCGGGAAGATTTACTGGAGATTGTCGTCGATCCACAAGTATTGCAAAGTTATGGCCTGGATTATCAACAGCTGTTCTCGTTAGTCAGCAACAATAACCGCTTAGTCGCCGCCGGCAGTTTAGATACCGGTGCGGGGCGTATGGCATTAAAAGTGCCTGGGATCATTGAAGATCTTACCGATGTGCTGGCGATGCCGATCAAAGTCAGTGGCGATACGGTTATCACCTTTGGCGATGTTGCGACCGTCAACCGCAGCTTTAAAGATCCACAAGGCTTTGCCCGCATCAATGGCCAGCCCGCCGTGGTACTCGAAGTAAAAAAACGCAGTGGCGCCAATATTATCTCCAGTATTGAGCAAACCAAGGCGTTATTAACCGAGGCCAGCAAACAATTTCCAGAGGGGCTGCAAATAGACTACATCATGGATCAATCTGTGCAGGTTGAAACAATGCTGTCGGATCTGCTTAACAATGTGCTGACCGCCGTGGTGTTAGTGTTAATTTTGATTATCGCTACCATGGGGCTGCGCAGTGCCTTATTGGTGGGCATCACTATCCCTGGCGCTTTTTTTGCGGGCATTATGCTGATCTGGGCTCTGGGTTTTACCATGAATATTATCGTGTTGTTCGCGCTAATCTTAGTGGCAGGCATGTTAGTTGATGGCGCGATTGTCGTATCTGAATTAGCTGACCGTTTCAGTAAAGAAGGGCAAGATCGCAAAACCGCTTGGCTCAATGCCGCCGATAGAATGGCATGGCCTATCATCGCCTCTACCTGCACTACCCTTGCTGTGTTTGTGCCCTTGTTATTTTGGCCTGGCATGGTCGGGCAATTTATGAAATACCTACCGGCGACCGTGATTGTCTGTTTGCTAGCATCCATGGCGATGGCGCTCATTTTCTTACCGGTGATGGGTAGCCTTGGCCGTTATCGACCACCGGCACCCGATATTGCTGAACCGGCAAACCGTTTTAGCGCGGGCTATCGTCGTGCGTTAAGCGTGGTGCTACATTGGCCTGGTCGCAGCTTGGCTTTTACACTATCGGCGATTATTTTGGTGTATTTTGCGTATGCCAAATTTAACTATGGTACTGAATTTTTTCCTGCCGTAGAGCCAGAATCGGCGCAAGTCTGGGTGCGGGCACGCGGTGACATGTCCATTTTTGAAAAAGATGCTTTGCTGCAAAAAGTGGAGCAGCGTTTATTGCATTTACCTGAAGTGAAAGCCTTATATGCACGCTCAATGGCCAGTGCGGGTGGCGAGTTAGCGGCAGATGTCGTCGGCACCTTGCAGTTTCAATTTTTTGATTGGGATCAACGCCGCCCTGCGGCAGCCATATTACACGATATGCGGCAACTGACCGCCGATATCCCCGGCATTATGCTGGAGTTTCGCCAACAGCAAGAAGGCCCTGCTGCGGGTAAACCGGTGGAGTTATTAATTACCTCACAAGATCCAGCGCAAATTGATGCGGCAACCGCGTTGGTCATTGCCAACATGCAGCAACTCGGTGGTTTTGTCGATATTGAAGATGATCGTAACTTACCGGGTATCGAATGGCGGGTAGAAGTGAACCGCGCCGAAGCCGCCCGTTTTGGTGCGGATGTATTAACCGTCGGCAATGCCATTCAATTGGTCAGCAATGGCTTATTACTGGCTCGGTTTCGTCCTGAATACGCCAGTGATGAAGTCGATATTCGGGTACGCTTTCCTCATAACGAACGCTCGCTCAGCCAGTTAACACGGTTAACCGTAGCAACCACCTCAGGTCAGGTGCCGCTGAGTAACTTTGTCAATGTGGTGCCCTCCCCCAAAACCAGTGTAATTAAACGCGTTGACAGTAACCGTGCCATCACCATCAAAAGCGATTTAGCAGAAGGTTATCAGTTAACAGAACGTTTAAGTGCACTGCGCTCTGCCGACATTACGCTTCCCGACGGGGTGATGATTCAAACCGCCGGTGAAGATGCCGATCAACAAGAAACCATGAGTTTTTTACTGGGCGCTTTTGTGATTGCTATCTTTATTATGCTAATGATTTTGCTGGCGCAATTTAATAGCTGGTATCAAAGTTTACTGATTTTATCCGCCATTGTACTGTCTACCGCAGGCGTTTTGTTGGGTTTGCTGATCAATGGCCAAAGTTTTGGCATTGTGATGGTGGGCATGGGAATTATTGGTTTGGCCGGTATCGTGGTAAACAACAATATTGTGTTAATTGATACCTACAACCAATTTCGCGCGGAAGGCCATACTGCGGTCAGTGCGGCGTTAGAAACAGGCTGTTTACGCCTAAGGCCGGTGTTATTGACGTCAATTACCACGGTGCTGGGCTTAATGCCGATGGTGCTATCAGTGAATGTTAACTTACTGGAACCCAGTTTAGGTTTTGGTGCCCCCTCGACCATGTGGTGGACACAGCTATCGAGTGCCATCGCCGGAGGTTTAACCTTTGCCACGATATTAACGCTGTTTCTGACCCCCGCTCTGCTGGTGTTGGGCGATAAATTTCGCCGCAACCCAGCAATAGCAACCACGGCAGAATAACAAATTCTACGCTTAAGGTTGTTTCGCCGACTGTGTCGCCTTGTCAAACAAGCTGGCACTGTCGGTTAAAAACATTTCTGGATTTTTGGGCGTACTAATGAGCATAGGTTGTGACAATAATTCCGCTTGATACTGCGGCATTAATTGCGGCCCAGCCGCTTGCATGTAGGGTACTAACCAATAAGTACTCGCTAAGGCAATGGTTAACACTAGCTGTAAACTTTTACGTTGCATACCCGCCAGTTTAAAGCCATTCCAAAACAACACCACAAGCAGTACTGCCGGCAGCGTTAACTGCAACACCTCGACCAACACGGCCTGACTAAAGTTAAAACTTAACCAGCGGCTCAATTCTGACCAAAGCAACCAACTTGCGGTAATGAGCAGGATCAGCGTCACCTGCGGTCGAAAATTTGACTCTTGCGAGCGCAGCCGCGCCCATAACGCTAACAGTGCAGGCCACAACAACAAAGCCAATAAAATAAACGGAATACTTAATAACTGTCGATGCCAATTCTCAGCTGCCTCACCGATGGCACCCAGCCACATTTCATAAGAAAAGTACGCAGAAACCAACAACAATAATAAGATCAGCAAGGGTACTGACGATAATAATTGTAAACTGTGCCAGCCTTTAGCGAGTATGCGCGTTGGCGCGACACTGGCCGCCGCAAAAAACACCCGTAAACGTTGCTTGCCTAAGATAAATTCTTGGCCAGAATGCGGGATCGCGGTTTGCTGAATACGCTGCCCTGAGCTACTTAAAGTGCCATTTGCCGAATCCAGATCGCGCAACTGCCACTGCCCCTGCTCATCGCAACTGAGCATGGCATGCTCAGCGCAGCTGTGCGGATCCAGTAAGATAACATCGTTATCATAACTGCGACCAATCCGGATAGCGTTTTGAGTAAATTTATGGATCCCAATACTTTTTCCCTGATTATTTAACAGCTCAATAATTACTGCCATTTCACTGTCTCCATAAACTTACGGGTAAACGCATCGGCATTTTGTTGACTAACGCCTGCTAACGAAAAGTGACTCACAAAACCTTGTTGCTCAGCAGGCACGGTTCCAGCTAAAAACAACACATCAAATAGCTCGGGGTAATCTTTGTAGGCACGCACACAATAGATGGTGCGAGCTGCAACTTGCTTGTCGCCGACAATATCACTTAAGCAGCTATATTCGCCAACATCACGCACCGAAGCGCGATTGTCTGGGCGCATTTGTTTTAGTTTGTTCGCGTAATGATGCACGAATTTTGTCATGGCTAACGCCGAGCCATCAAACCACTCAAATTGCATTTGAATTTTGCCGGTGGTGAATTGATGGCTAATAAACACATCTTCCGACAAACCACAAAACGCGGCAGAAGCGCGAATTTCTTGCTCTACGCGGGGGGGATTAGTGCGAGCCCAACAAGTGATATAAGGCGCGATACTCTCTGGCACTAAACCCCGGCCTAAAGCTTTCATTTGCCAGTTAGCGTTTAATAAGGGTTCGAGCATTTGTTGTTGGTTGGCCAATAACTGTTGGCCAATTTGTGTTTTTAATAGCTCAACTGCAGGGACCTCGGCAGGCTGTGTATTCACCAGGGCTTTAACCTGCGCCATCGGCACCACAAAGCCTAATTGATTACCGCCGGTTGACACATTCACCCCAACCACTTGGCCAAGCTCGTTAACACTAGGGCCACCACTCATACCCGGATTAATCGAGCCCGTGACATGTAAACGCGGATAAAAGCTTTGTTGTTTCATGCCGTTATAGGTACCCGGCACCACTACCATGCCTAAATCATGCGGATTACCTAAACTGAACACCTCCGCGCCCTGCTCCGGTAAGGCATCGGCTAACGCAAAAAAATGTCCTACTCTGGCCGGGGCTTTCAACAAGGCTAAATCGTTTACCACATCCAGGGCTAAAATCTCTAATGGCTGTAAGCCATCATCACCAAACTTTGCCATTAATTGATAGCTATCTGGGGTGGCAACGCGGCTTGCAACCACATGATAATTGGTGATCACCAACTCGGGCGCAATATAAAAACCGCTGCCAATTGAGGTTTTGTGCTGAGTTTGTTTTTCAACGACCTGCACCTGCAGTAAGGCATCTTGATATTGGCTAAAGACCTGTTGCGCATTGTCCGCTTGTACCTGAAAGGCTGCCAAGCCGAAACAACACGCCATGCTAATGAAAAAACGCCTATAAAACATCCTGATAACTCCCGACATAACAAGATTTGACCTTAGCACTACCTATTTTTTTTACAAGCTTAATCTGCCGGTCATCACGCTAAACACGGCTATTCTCTTTAGAGATTCTTGATCCGATAACCAATGACCGGAAGTACATCCTCGCCTGGGCATTTCGATGGCGCAGCAAAAAAGGCTTCATTGCAGTGCCCACTGTTATCTTCTAAACAAAATTCAAAACGCACGGCGCTTTTCACCGGTGCATTGAGCAACCCTGCCGGTAAATGTTGCCATTGCCACTTAGCGATGGCTTTGCGCGCTTCACGGGCAAATCGATGTGAGGACGCATGCAACACCTGCACATCCGTTAATTGATTAGTGGGCGTCACCACATAAGAAAGGCTGGCACAACCCTCGGTACCCTCTATGGCTTCTTCGACCGGATAAAGCGGTTCAATCGGCTTGACCACCTGCCACGACGGCTGATTCAGCAAACCTGGCGTTAGCGGTAAATCAGAATAGGTTGAAGGCGCTGGGGTTTGGCAAGCACCGAGCATAAGTGCCGCGAGTATGATGCTGAGCTTGATACCTAACTGGAGGTTGCTAACAATAACCATTCTAGTTCCTTTAGATTAAATTCAAACAAACACTGACAACACGCTGTGATGACGCCTGATGGATAAAACATAAACAGTCAGCAATTTAACGCAACACCGCAAAAAAATAAAGTTTACATTTCAGTTTCAATTCACCAAAAACAAAACCCCAGCAAGCTGGGGTTTTAAATCGACTTAAAATGCACGGTTTAGCGCATAGCCACCAGCATACTGCTTGGCTGCTCTAAATACTGTTTCCACAAATTGGTAAAGCGTGCAATGGTACCACCATCTATAATGCGGTGATCGCCTGACCAGCTCACTTGCATAATTTGCCGAGCGACCACTTGGCCTTTGGCATCAAAGCGCGGTAAAGACTGCACCTTACCTAGGGCGACAATTGCCACTTCCGGTTTATTGATGATGGGTGTCGCTACTGTGCCACCAATGGCGCCAATATTACTGATGGTAATCGTGCCGCCTTTTAAATCAGCAGGACTCACTCGGCCTTCGCGAGCGGCATCCGTTAATTTAGTTAAGGCCTTGGCAATTTCCACAATAGACTTTTGCTCACAACCTTTAATATTAGGCACTAACAAACCGACTTTAGAGTCAACCGCAATACCAATATTGTGCGCACTAAAATAAGTTAACTCAGTGCAGTCGGCATTCGGCTGACTGTTCATTACCGGAAACTCATTGATCGCCAGCGATAAGGCTTTCATAAAGAACGGCATCATGGTCAGTTTCACGCCTTGCTTGGCATAGTGATCTTTTAACTGGCTGCGCAGGGCAATCAATTCCGTTAAATCAATTTCTTCGCAATAAGTAAAATGCGGAATAGTCGATACCGACTCGGTCATTTGCCGAGCCATGGCTGCTTTAATTCCCCGAATAGCTTCAACGCGATGAGTCGCTGATGCTGCTGGCGCTGCAGAGGCTGTCGTGTTGCTCACGCTGCTGGCGGTTGCTTGCGTCGTGGGCTTCGCCTCACCGGCAGTAAAGGCACGGACATCGTCTTTAAACACCCGGCCTTTATCACCAGAGCCGGGTACCATATGAATATCCACACCCAGTTCACGTGCTAAACGCCGCACCGCAGGGCTAGCTAAGGCTTTACCTTGTGGCGCCTGACGACTTACCGCGGCATGATTACTGGCTTTAGCCTGAGCAGTCACTTGGCTGCTGGTGGTGGCTGCTGGGGCTGCGGTAACCGCATTGCTGCTGTCAGATAGCGCATCCACTGCACGACTGATGGCAAATAACGGCGCATGCACCTTGGCAATCTCACCTTTGGCATAATACAGTTTACTGACTACACCCGAGTGTTTTGCCGGGATCTGCACTAAGGCTTTATCAGTCATCACATCACAAACCGGTTGATCTTCGCTGATGGTCTCACCTTCAGCAACTAACCATTCTACGATTTCACACTCGACAATACCCTCACCGATATCCGGTAAAATAAAGTCTTCACTGATCGTGCCATTGGCTTGTGGCGCAGCAGCAGGCTGAGCTGGGGCCGCTACTTGGGTGGCCTTCGCGGGTTCAGCATGGGCAGCGGTATTGCCATCGTCAGCAATCTCCATTGCAAATAATGGCGCATGTACCTTAGCAATCTCACCTTTGGCATAGTACAGTTTACTGACCACACCGTTATAAACCGCGGGGATCTGCACTAATGCTTTGTCGGTCATCACATCACAAACCGGTTGGTCTTCACTGATGGTATCGCCTTCAGCAACCAGCCATTCCACGATTTCACACTCAACAATACCTTCGCCAATATCTGGCAGAATAAAATCTTGTTTCATCCGGAGCTCCTTAGAAGTTAACCGAGCGTTTAATCGCTTCGAAGGTTTTCAGATGATCGGCGACATATTCTTTTTCTAGCGCCAGCGGATAAGGTGTATCCATACCGCACACCCGTTCGATGGGGCTTTCGAGGTGCAAGAAACAGCTGCCTTGAATGGTCGCGGCAATTTCACCGGCGAAACCACCGGTTAATGGCGCTTCATGGTTAATCACTAAACGGCCGGTTTTTTTCACGGATGCGGCAACGGTATCCGCGTCCCATGGCAGAATGCTGCGCAGGTCAATCACTTCACAGGAAATACCTTCGGCAGCGGCCATCTCAACGGCTTTTTGAATAATTTCCATTTGCGCGCCCCAGCCCAGTACCGTGACATCCTTACCTTGTTGTAGGATCTCCGCTTTACCGATAGGTAACTCATAATACTCTTCTGGTACTTCGCCAATGGAGGCACGATACAGTTTCTTCGGTTCAAAAAAGATCACCGGATCTGGACAAGCAATCGAGGCTAAGAGTAAGCCTTTCGCTTGATAAGGATCGCGAGGTACCACGATTTTTAAACCCGGGGTGTGCGCAAAGTAGGCCTCTGGGCTTTGGCTGTGGTAATGTCCACCAGCAATGCCGCCACCGTAAGGCGTACGGAACACCAAGCCACCGACATTAAATTCATTACCCGAGCGATAGCGAAACTTGGCGGTTTCATTGACGATTTGGTCAAAGGCGGGAAAGATATAATCCGCAAATTGAATTTCAGCGACCGGCTTCATGCCCTGTGCCGCCATACCATTGGCAAAACCAGCGATACCTTGCTCAGTCAGTGGCGTGTTGAAACAACGAGCTTTACCATACTTTTCTTGCAGTTTACTGGTTGCACGAAATACACCACCAAAGTGGCCAACATCTTCACCAAAACAGACCACGCCATCATCTTTAGCCATTGCCAAATCTAGGGCATTGTTAATGGCCTGCAACATGTTCATTTTTGCCATTAGTCTAATCTCCCCGCCGTGATCGGATACGCATCTGGATATTTCCGGATATGCTGTTTTAATTCGTCTAATTGTTGCTGTAATGCAGGAATAGGCTCGGCATAAACATCAGAAATTAAGTGTTCGATACCTGGTTTCGCCACTTTTTCAGCCACTTTAAGCGCATCTAAGATATCAATACGTAACTGCTCAGTTTGCGCTTTGTCGGCCGCTTCATCCAGCCAACCTTGCTGTAATAACCAGGCTTTGTAACGGGCGATAGGATCGTTCTTGCGCCATAAGGCTTCTTCTTCCTTAGAACGATAGCCACTTGGATCATCAGAAGAGGAATGGGCACCTAAACGGTATGCCATCGACTCAATTAAAACCGGCTCGTTATGCTTTAACGCATATTCACGGGCCATTTGCGTGGCCTTAAACACCGCCAGAATGTCGGCCCCATCAACACGAATCGACTTCATGCCATAACCTACCGCGCGACAGGCAATACCGTCACCGACAAACTGTTCATTCGCTGGCGTAGAAATGGCATAGCCATTGTTGCGACAGAAAAAAATCACCGGTGCTTTATGCACCGCTGCCATATTTAAACCGGCATGGAAGTCGCCTTCAGAAGCCGCACCTTCACCAAAATAACAAATTGTTACGGCTTCCAATCCACGCAACTTTTGCGCATAAGCGTAACCACTGGCCTGTGGGATCTGGGTGCCTAAGGGTGACGAAATCGTCATATAGTTGATAGCATTGCTACCATAATGCACCGGCATCTGCCGGCCTTTACCCAAGTCTTTCTCGTTGGAGAACAACTGGTTCATAAATTGTTCTAGCGTAAAGCCACGATAGCGCAAAGCACCTTGTTCGCGGTATTGCGCCATAATCATGTCAAGATCCGTTAACGCTGCCGCACTGCCGACAGTGGTTGCCTCTTCGCCTAAGCATTGCATGTAAAAACTGATGCGACCTTGGCGCTGTGCAGCCAACATCCTTTCATCTAACACTCGGATAAACACCATAGTGTCATACATTTTTAACGCGGTTGCCTTGTCTAACGTAGGTGCCTCTGCTTCTGCATAAAGGCTACCATCGTCTTTCAGGATCCTTAAGGTAGGGATTTTTAACGCGTCACTGGCAGTAAACTCTGCGCGATGCACCGTGGTAATGGTGGCGTTATTTGGATTGGTCATAAGGACTCTCTTGGTTGTAATGACTCGTTTTTCCGCTAGACTTTACCTTTACGTAAACTGCAATGCAACCGCGCGCTGGCATAAAAAAACCTAACAGCACACAGTACTGTCAGGTTATATTTACTGGCTAAGGCCGTTAAGACGTTAGATCAGGTTATGTTGAATGTCTGTGGGTACCACCATCAGCATAGCACGCTGCCCAATGGCCACTTTAGCGTTCGGGAAAATTAACGCCTCCCCCTCGCGCTCTACCCGATACTCTAAGTCACCATCGGTGGCCAATAAGCTACCTAACGGATAACTGGTGAAATTCTGGACATCGTCAGCAAAATGTAACTTGAAATCTTGAGTTTGCTTATTAATGGCGCGATACACTTCATAAAGATGAAAATCTTCTGCCGCAAAAGGTTTCGGCGCAGGTAAACGGTCGGTAATCAGTGCACGTAAGGCACTGTCTGCTTGGGCAAAACGTGACATATCATTTTGGCCAAACGGCTGCACTTTACCCAGTTCTATGGTGAAGGCATCCGCGCCATGGCTGTGCGACGCATAATAGCTAAAGGTACTGGCCGGCGTTTGCATCATCAGCACCGTGTGCACATCGCAAGCCGCCAGAAATTGTAACTGTTGTTTGCGCCAAGGCTTACCATGTAAAAAAGGATACACGGCGAACTTCTCAAAACGAGAGCCACGAATGGCGGTGTGTAAATCATATAAACAACGCGGCTCATTGGCCGGGGCGCCGTCATAAAATCGGGTAACATACTGCTCTAACGCTTGGGCACGTTGCCGCTCGGCGTTGATTAAACCCGCCCCCTTACTATGATGCCCCGAAAATAACCGATTTAAATTCTCAGTCACTTCACGGCGGCCTAAATTTATGGCGGCAGGATTAGCGAATAGCACTAATACCCGCTCAGTAGGTGTTAAATGCCCCTGTAAAATATCTTGCACGATAGCGGCACACAGTTCGATGGGAGCCGTTTCATTACCATGCACACCACAACTGAGAATAATATGCTGTCGAGCGGCTTGGGCGGGCTGAAAACAGATCACACCAGTATCCCAGATCTCGACAGTAACGCCTGAGCCTAATTCAAACTGACAAGGGGCTAAACCATTAGGATTGGCTAAGGTAAAAGCTAAAAAATCGCCGCTATGACGAAACTGCTCCATCATCATTGCTGTTACTCCTGTCGATAAAATGTTAATTCTTAGTAGTGTTTTTTCTGATAGTAACCCGAGAAAGCCTGATCACCAAACGCCGCGGTTAGCACGAAGCCATTTAAGGTTGTAAGGGGCTGGCATTATAAGCAGGATTGGCCAAATGCAGTTTATTAAACTCTAGGTAAGCAGCAGGATCTTGCCCTGCCCACAATTCCAGAATTTTAAGAAAGGCGGGATCTTGTCTTATTTGTGGCATTACCGCGTTGATCTCGGCTAAGACCGCTTGGCCCCATGCCGTTTTAGCACAGCCAATGGCACCAGGTATGTGCGTTTGATCGTTCTCTTGCAGTGGAGTTAACGTTAACTCGCTATCAAACACTTTATGAAAGTAATTGGCAATAATGGGATAATCCATCGTGTAATCTAAGCGATCTGCCACAATCATCTGCAGGATCGCAATAGCACCGCCACTGCCAGTTCGCGCGAGAAACGGTGGGGTTTTATCTAACAAGGGCTGCAAAATACTATAGCGCCGCCCCGCCGGATAACCTAAGCGGTAGTGTTTATCAGCCAATAAGGCGGTAAAAGCTAATGGATTACCATAGCGCAATTGTATCTGTGCCGCTTTGGCTTTAGTGGTGATCAGTTGATAAGGGTAATAGACATGGGTCGGTAAACTGAAATAGGCTCGCTCATCATGTTGGCCATGATAAATCATACAGGGGAAGCATAATTCGGATTGTTGTTTTAATAAACTACTGATGCGCGCTTGTGGCATTAACCACACTGAACGTTGTTTATCTGGCAAGGCGCGATGTACTGCATCCATTAATCCATCACACAAGCCTAAGCCTTGATAGGGCCCGTCAATAATATGAAAAGGCGGTGCATCATTGATGGCCCACTGCAAAGTGTTGGCCAATGACTCGTTAGCACTGGCCATTTTGCTAAAGCAGAAAAAGCATAATACCACGCAAAGAAAACGCATAAGCTCTCACACTACGCCATCGAACTTGGCGCTAGCATAAAAGAAAGCAAGACAAGTTTCGAGCATTAAATAAAAACGGCAGCGAAAAGCGCTGCCGTTTAAACTATGAAGAAACGCAATCAGACGTTTACTTTCTTTTTTCTCTTACTTTTTAATAATGTCGCAAGACTTCAGTTTCCACACCCGTTCAACATAATCGTTGATAGAGCGATCTGAAGTAAACTTCCCGACCGATGCGGTATTGATAATGGCTTTCTCTGCCCAGAGCGCAGGGTCACGATACCATGTATCGACTTTTTGCTGCGCCGCTAAGTAAGACTCAAAATCAGCCAATACTAAGTATGGGTCGTTACCATCTAACAAGCTGCGTTTAATTGCCGCTAACTCACCGGGTTTACCTGGCGTAAAGTAATCGGTTTCTAACCAATCCAGAATCGCTTTCAGCTCAGGGTTATTATGGTAATACTCGCTGCTATGATAGCCCTTCTGATGTAGCGCTTTTACTTCATCTACCGTTAAACCAAAGATCGCGATATTGTCTTCACCGACTTCTTCGGCAATTTCAATATTAGCCCCATCCAAGGTCCCTACTGTAATGGCACCATTTAACGCCAGTTTCATATTACCGGTACCCGAAGCTTCTTTACCAGCCATAGAGATTTGCTCAGAAATATCTGCTGCGGGGATCAGTTTTTCAGCCAAGGTGACGCGGTAGTTCGGCATGAACACTACTTTAATACGGTTTTTAACTCGCTTATCGTTGTTGATTTTTTCAGCGACTTTATTAATGGCATAAATAATGTCTTTAGCCAGCTTGTAACCGGGTGCGGCTTTAGCACCAAACAAGAACACACGAGGCACCATATCGTAATCTGGATTTTGCAAAATACGGCGATATAACGCCAAGATATGCAGTAAATTCAGATGTTGCCGTTTGTATTCATGTAAGCGTTTAATTTGCACGTCAAACATCGCGGTAGGATCAACATCGATACGCGTCAGTTTCTTAATCACCACGGCTAAGTCAGCTTTATTTTGCTGTTTAATCGCCATAAAGTTTTCTTGGAACTGCGGATCTTTGGCATGCTCAACAAGTTTTTGTAACTGATTCAGCTCTCGCGGCCAATCTGTACCGACAATCGTATCCAGCAACTTAGCCAAACGCGGGTTACATGACTTTAACCAACGCCGTGGCGTGACACCGTTAGTGATGTTGGTAAATTTATCCGGCCATAATGCCACCATTTCTGGGAAAAGATCGGATTGCACCAATTTAGAGTGCACTTCGGCCACACCATTCACTTTAAATGAACCCACAACCGATAAATGCCCCATCCTAACCATTGGCTCATGGCCTTCTTCGATAATAGACAATTTACGTTTTTTCTCGTTATCGCCAGGCCACAACACGTCTACCTGCTCTAACAAGAAGCGGCGGTTGATTTCATAAATAATTTCAATGTGCCGAGGTAATACTTTTTCAAACAATCTTACCGGCCAACGCTCTAGCGCTTCTGGCAATAAGGTATGGTTGGTGTAGGCAAAAACCTGCTGACAAATCGCCCATGCATCATCCCAAGCCATTTGCGCTCGGTCGACTAAAATACGCATTAATTCAGGAATCGCTACCGCAGGGTGAGTATCGTTTAATTGAATGACCACTTGTTTACCAAATTGGCTCCAATCATCACCGTGCCGACGTTTATAACGGCGAATAATGTCTTTTAATGAACAAGAACAGAAGAAATACTGCTGAATTAACCGTAACTCTTTACCGGCATCCGTTTCATCATTGGGGTATAACACTTTGGAAATATTTTCGGCTTCCACGTTTTCACGCGCAGCATCGATATAACCACCCGAGTTAAATACGTCCCAGTTAAAAAAGTCTGAGGCACGGCTTTCCCACAAACGTAACACGTTAACTGAGCTACCATCGTAACCAACAATAGGAATATCCCAAGGCACACCTTTGATAATACGCCCCGGGTGCCAGACTTTTTGCATTTGGCCTTGTAAATCAAATACGGTCTCGACATAACCATAAACAGCAATTTCTTGTACTGATTCTGGGCGACAGATCTCCCAAGGGTTACCGTATTCGCGCCAGCTGTCTGGACGTTCGATTTGACGTCCATCTTGAAAACTTTGCTGGAACAAACCGTTTTCGTAATGAATACCATAGCCAATGGCCGGATAATTTAAGGTGGCTAACGATTCGATAAAGCACGCGGCTAAGCGCCCTAAACCACCGTTACCCAGTGCCATATCTTCTTCTTGATCTTCCAAATCGGCAATGTCTAAGCCCAATTCAGATAAAGCTTGTTTTGCTTGCTCGTATAACCCAAGGTTATGCAGGTTATTACTGAACATACGTCCCATCAGGTACTCTAAACTGAAATAGTGGAGTGCCCGAGTATCTTTTTCATAGTGGGTACGTTGCGTTGTTCTTAAACCGTCGTAGATTTGTTCGTTGACAGCGGCACAGGTCGCGCGCCACCAAGCCTGATGACTGGCTTTATTAAGATCGGTACCTAAGGTGGAGTGTAAATGTTTAACAATGCGTTCTTTCAACTGCTCTGTGGCAGTTGCGGCAGACGCGGCCGCTTTAGCTGTAGTGGTTTTTTTCATTGCCAATCCTAAAGTTTTCCGCGTATTTCACGATTTCAATGCATATTTGTTGAAAAATTACTAAAACAATAGCCTATAAAGGTCGTTTTGGCAAAAAAAAAGTGCATCCTGTAATTAAATTACATAATCACGATTTTCATTTAAACCGCAGCAGGCAGGCAAATACGCGACAAAAGCGTGTTTACCTGCCTAAAGGGTGTAACACTACATTTTACTGAACACATCAGCCACAAAGGCTTTCGCATCCATTTCTAGCTGCTCTAAGTGGGCCTGATCAACAAAGCTTTCTAAGTATATTTTATAGGCGTTTTCGGTACCCGATGGCCGCGCAGCAAACCAGCCATTCTTTGTCACGACTTTAACGCCACCAATACTGGCATCGTTACCGGGTGCTTTCGTTAAAACCGCTAAGATGGCATCACCCGCTAAATGGGTGGCACTGACACTGCTGGTATCCAGATTCTTTAATGCCGCTTTTTGCTTGGCATCCGCCGGCGCATCTAAACGACGATACAACGGCGAGCCCAGCTCACGCGTTAACGCTTGGTATTGCTGATAAGGATCAACACCGGTTTTTGCCAGCATTTCAGCGGCTAATAAGCCCAGGATAAAACCGTCTTTATCGGTAGACCAAGCGGTACCATCATGGCGTAAGAAACTGGCACCGGCGCTCTCTTCGCCACCAAAAGCAATAGTGCCTTGGTGTAAACCCTCAACAAACCATTTAAAGCCAACCGGTACTTCTTTTAAAATACGGCCTTGTGCTGCAACGACTCGGTCAATTAGCGCACTGGATACCAAGGTTTTACCGATGGCCAGTTTGTCATCCCACTGCGGTCGATTCGCCAGTAAATAATTGATCGCCACCGCCAAGTAATGGTTCGGATTCATCAAGCCGCCACTGCGCGTCACGATGCCATGGCGGTCAAAATCTGGATCGTTACCAATGGCCACATCAAACTGATCTTTGAGTTTAATTAAATTCGCCATGGCATAAGCAGAGGAACAATCCATGCGGATCTTGCCGTCTTTATCTAACGACATAAAAGAGAATGACGGGTCAACTTTGTTGTTTACCACGGTAATATTTAAACCATAACGTTCAGCAATACGCGGCCAATAGGCAATACCGGAGCCCCCTAAAGGATCGACCCCGATCCGTATACCGGCTTTGGCAATGGCGGCCATGTCGATCACGTTTTCCAGGTCATCAACATAGTGCTGGATATAATCGATATGCTGGCAATAGCCTGATTGTAAGGCCAAGGCGTAAGGCATCATCCGCACACCGTCTAATTCGTTAGCCAGTAATTCATTAGCGCGTTGCTCAATCCAGTTTGTCGCATCGGTATCCGCTGGGCCACCGTGCGGTGGATTGTACTTAATACCGCCATCTTCAGGTGGATTGTGCGACGGTGTAATGACAATACCATCGGCAAGTTGGCCAGTAGCGCCTTTATTTTGCGTTAATATGGCATGCGAAATAACCGGAGTAGGCGTATAGCCAAGGCCTTCTTGAATACAAACCTGAATATTGTTAGCAATTAACACCTCTAAGGCACTGGCAAAGGCCGCTTCTGATAAGGCATGCGTATCTTTACCTAAAAACAACGGGCCCGTGATCCCCTGTGCTTTACGATAATCGGCGACCGCTTGGCAAATGGCTAAAACGTGCGGCTCGTTGAAAGAGCAGCTTAATGCGCTACCACGATGGCCAGAAGTCCCAAAGCTAACGCGGTGTGTGGCATGGCTATGAATATCGGGTTCTAGGACATAATAGGCCGTCATTAAGCGGCAAACATTCGGGATAAGTTCGTTAGGTACCGGCTGACCTGCCAGCGGATGTAATGACATAACCATTCCTTAATTATTATAATAAATCGCGAATACGTTCTGCGTCTTCAGCGCTATAACCCAGTTTGCTTGCCGTTTCTGTCAACATCATTTTCTTGCGAGTTGTGTTCGAGTTAGTAATCACCCAAAAATCCGTATTCGGAATTTGCTTAGGGTTAGTACTACTGCCACTTTCAGACAATTCCGCTGCTGATTTAGCAAAATACAGGCGATTGCGGCCTTTTATTTCCAACACATTGGGGAAGTCTTTTTTGTGCACTCGGGCTAACACCGACAACAAATACAAAAAACGGCCAACGATATTGTGCTCGGCTTGTAAATCAGCCGGCGTGACCAGATCAAAAATATTGCCTTGTTTCTCGGTACGCTTTGGCGGCTCGCTAACCGTTGCAACCGGAACCACTGGCTCTTCAGACTTAGCTTTGCTGAGCTCTGGCGAGCTGTCAAGGGATGCAGTGGAAGTTTTTAGCGGAGCACCAGGCAATAAACGACGCAGTATATCCGACGCACTTTCGCCAATCTGCAATGTCTGTGCCGCAATGTATTGATACAAATCGTCGTCAATTTCAATGGTTTTCATAGATTTAATCCGTTACCTCAAATTCAGGTCATTATATAAAGGCTTTGCCACTGACGCCAGTTCGCTGTTTTGTTAAAATAGCAGCAATTACGCAGATAGGATAATTATGATTTTACATTATCAATTAACAGGCCAAGGCCCCTTAGTGGTGTTGGTCCACGGTTTATTCGGTAGCTTAGAAAATTTAGGCGGTGTGGCGCGTGCGCTAAGCGAGCATTTTCAGGTGCTCAACGTTGATGTACGCAATCATGGCCGCTCTGCACATAGCGATGAAATGAACTATTCACTGATGGCAGCCGATCTGTCTGAAACCTTAGATGACTTAGGGCTGCGACCTTTTGCGCTGTTAGGGCACTCGATGGGCGGTAAATTGGCGATGGAATTTGCGCTGCGCCACCCTGAGCGACTCGACCGCTTAATTGTGGCGGATATTGCTCCGGTCAGTTACAGCGCTCGGCATAGCACGGTTTTTGCCGGCTTAAATCAGGTTGATCTTTTGCACATCGCCAATCGCGGTGAGGCAGACCAACAGATGGCGCAGCACATTGTTGAACCGGGTGTGCGGCAATTTTTACTGAAAAGCTTAGAGAAAACAGACAACGGATTCCGTTGGCGCTTTAACTTAGCCGCCTTGCAGCAGCAGTATCTGCAGCTGATAAACGCGCCGCAAGCCGGTGGCCAATTCAATGGAAAAGTCTTGTTTATCAAGGGTGCCGAATCGGATTATATTTTGCCAGAACATCGCCCAACCATCTTAGGCTTGTTCCCACAGGCACAAGCGAAGATTATTCAAGGCACGGGGCATTGGTTACATGCCGAAAAACCCAGTGCGTTTAATAAGCTGGTATCTGACTTTTTATTGACGTAACGCAGAAAACTTTTCACTAAATATGCTATGATGCGCGCACTTTTTTCAGAGGCGAACGATGTCAATGAGCATAGAACAGTTTGAAACCATTGGATTATGGTTAGGACTTGGCGGATTGTACTTCTTTATCGTACTGGCTATCCGAGACGTCTTGAAGAAAAGTGAAGCACCAAGAATCGGACAAATTTTTGTTTG
Organism: Rheinheimera sp. UJ51; assembly: GCF_020819615.1. Taxonomy (NCBI): domain Bacteria; kingdom Pseudomonadati; phylum Pseudomonadota; class Gammaproteobacteria; order Chromatiales; family Chromatiaceae; genus Rheinheimera; species Rheinheimera sp. UJ51. Next base: position 108,046 of record NZ_JAJHOG010000006.1, on the reverse strand, counting down.
GCTAGTGCTGTTTTTATCACCCCTGGTGTTTATCGTGAAAAGTATTGTGCAGTATTTTTTCGAATAAGAGGGTTACAGATTAATGGCGAAAATAGCCACTGATCGCACAACTATTGATTTGTTTGCTTTGGATAAGCGTCCTGGTCGGCCCAAAACCAATTTGTTGCCACGGGAAGAACAACTGAAACAAAACAAACGTAATCAAATTAAACGCGATCGTGTTAAGGGCTTAAAGCGTATTGAGTGTAAAGTGCCAGAACAGCTTTGTGAAAAGCTTGATTTGGCCGCCGCACAGGCAAATATGACACGTAGTCACTTTATTGAACATCTTTTAGAACAGGCTTTGGCCGGGTAAGAAGGCTTAAAACATGGCAACAGTTGGCATTTTTTTTGGTAGCGATACAGGTAACACTGAACATATCGCCAAAATGATCCAGAAAGAACTGGGTAAACAGTTAATAGAAGTACGGGATATCGCTAAAAGCAGTAAAGAAGATATAGCGAATTTTGATTTACTGCTGTTGGGCATTCCTACTTGGTATTATGGCGAAGCACAATGTGACTGGGACGATTTTTTCCCAGAACTTGAAGGCATCGACTTTAATAATAAACTGGTTGGTATCTTTGGTTGTGGTGATCAGGAAGATTACGCGGAGTATTTCCTCGATGCGATGGGCACATTACGTGACATCATCGAACCTAAAGGCGCCATCATCGTTGGACACTGGCCAACCGCAGGCTACAACTTTGTGGCTTCAAAAGCCTTAGTGGATGATAACCACTTTATCGGTTTAGGGGTTGACGAAGATCGTCAACCTGAATTAACCGAAAAAAGGGTTAAGCAGTGGTGTAAGCAAGTTTATGATGAAATGAGTTTAGCTGAGTTTGCCTCGCTGTAATTACAGCCAGCGCTTAGGTTATTCAAACAAAGGCTGCCATGGGCAGCCTTTGTGCTTTTTGATGCTTAGCCAGCGCGATATTGTGCTTTCTTTCGCACATACAAGGTACGATTGACCTCGCACACCACCTGATGTTTCGCATCATGAATATGCACCAGAAACTGTGGAAAATATTTGTCGCCCTGCGCTGTGTGTTGCTTGATGTCGGTCACGGTGTCATCCGATAACCAAAACTCAGCCACCAACTTACTGTAGCCAGGGCTAATAAAGTTGATGTCAGCTTGTTTATCCCAAACGTGGTACTCTTTACCTAAGGCGCCCATTAACATCAAGGGATAAATGGGATCGGTCATCGCAAACATAGAACCGCCAAATTGACTGCGATTAATGTTTTTGGTCCAAGGCCGTGATTTTAGCTCTACTTTACAATAGCGATAATCATCACTTAATACCGTCACTCTGATACCACAAAATAAAAACGGCGGCCAAAAATTAAGTAAATGCCGCAGTACCGATGGCTTAAATGCCCAACGCATAAGTTCCCCTGGTAAGACCTGTTTAGTGCATTCTACCGATTGTCGTTAACAGTACAAGAGTGGCTCTTAAAAAAGCAATGTACATAAAGCATTTGAATATAGCCCTGATCTCTTTATAATCCTTAGCAAGTTCACGTTAAAAAAGAGTACTTATGAACGATCACAATACCGAATTACGCAAAGCGGGCCTCAAAGTCACGCTGCCTCGAGTGAAAATCCTTGAGATCCTACAAGATCCAAAAAATCAGCATATCAGTGCTGAAGATGTGTATAAAATCCTGTTGGAGTTGGGTGAAGATATCGGTTTAGCCACAGTTTATCGAGTACTTAACCAATTTGATGATGCGGGCATTTTAACGCGCCACCATTTTGAAGGCGGCAAATCGGTGTTTGAACTCACCGGTGCTAACCATCATGATCATTTAGTCTGTTTAAAATGCGGTAAGGTTGTCGAATTTGAAGATGATATTATCGAAAGACGCCAATTAGAAATCGCTAACAGCAATGGCATCAAACTCACCCATCACAGTTTGTATTTGTATGGTGAGTGTGAAGATGCGGCAAAATGTAAGCTTTACGCGCAAAATCAGTAAATCGAAACCTTAAAAAACCTTCCTTGTGAAGGTTTTTTTTGCTCAAATTGCTGGCCAATCTCAGCAATTATTTTAAAGCTATTGTTAAATACGCTTGATATAATGTTGCCGTCTTAGCAAAAAGAGGTGTTAAAACTAAATTATATGAGTTTATTGATCGCGTTTGTGGTTTTGTCTATCAGCGTTTCCTTCATTTGCTCTATTCTTGAAGCCGCCCTACTCTCCATCACACCGAGCTATATTGCGCAGCAAAAATTGCTCAAGCCAAAGCTATACGAAAAACTAAAACAATTAAAAGAAAAAATTGACCAACCCTTAGCGGCGATTTTAACGCTCAATACCGTGGCCCACACCGTGGGTGCAACCGGTGTCGGTGCGCAAGTCACTATTGTATTTGGTGATGGCTATTTGGGTATCGCTTCTGCGGTAATGACATTATTGATCTTGATTCTTTCCGAGATCGTGCCGAAAACCATCGGTGCCCGTTATTGGCCAAGCCTAGTGCCAGTGTTGCCTCCTGTGTTAAACGCGATGATTCTGTTGCTAAAACCTTTTATCTGGATGTCGGATCAGGTGATGAAATTATTTGGTGGCGGCCAGCATGAACTTGATTTAAGACAAGAAATTAAAGCCTTAACCATTTTAGGCCGTGAGTTAAATAAACTGGATGAAAATGAGCAACGCGTGATCAGTAATATTTTGGATCTGCATGAGATCAAAGTACGCGATATTATGACGCCGCGCACCGTTTGTGATTATGCCAAACCGGATGAACTGTTAGCCGATTTAGTGAAACGCGCCAAAAAAGGCCAGTATTCCCGTTATCCTATTTTAGATCACGAAGAAGCTCCTATCGGCATCGTGTTTCGTTATGACATGCTGGATTATCAAAGCGGACAAACGGCCTCAGACATCAAAAAACCGGTTAAAGTCATTTCGGATAAAATGAATGTTGAGCAATTAATGTCGCAGTTGATCCGCGAGCAGCAACATATGGCGCTGGTTTATGACGAGTACGGCAGCTGGATGGGTTTAGTGACCATGGAAGATGTGTTTGAAGCGATTATCGGCCAACCGATTATGGATGAAACCGATAACATTCCCAACCTGCGTCGTTTTGCGAAACGCCGTTGGGAAAACAAGCAAAAACAACTGGAAGAGATGAAATAATAAATAACAGGGTGAAACCTAAGGTTTCACCCTAAAATGTCTTAAACCGGCGGTGCGCTTTGATTAAAGGTCAGCATTAATCCGCACCATTTGCAGCGCATTGATATAGTTGCCATATTGAAAGGCATAATCTGTTAATTCCGCCTCAACTTCAAAACCAAAACGTTCATACAATGCAATCGCGGAGTCGTTATTGCTATACACCAGTAATTCAATACGCCGCAGGGCTAACCAGTTATCCGCTAAATCTAAGGCGGCACGCAGCAGTGACGAGCCCACCCCCTGCCCTTGATACGCTTCAGCGACTGCCATACCAATATCCGCAGCATGGCGTCGCCGCGGATTCTGCATCACCTGTAAACCTAATTGACCAATGACTTCACCTTCTAATTCCGCCACCAAATTATAAAAACCGGCTTGCGGTTCAAATAAACTTTGCCATTTTGCCATCGGCTGAAACGGCAATTGTAAGGTGTTGGCATAGACTAAGGGGGCATCATAAATGGCTTTCACTGCCGCAATATCTGCCGGCTCTGCATGTCGAATAAGCGGTAACATGACTTTTCTCCCTGAAGACGAACCAGACCATATGAGATAAATAACAGCTGCAAATAGTAAAGTTGCGCCACAGGAAAAGCCAGCAGATTATGCGAAAAGCGAGGTTAAGCAGGTAAAGGTTTTTGTCGCGGCCTAAAAAAACGGAGTGGCTTGGCCACTCCGTTTTTCATAACGACTTGCTATTAACGCCAACTGTTAAAGCGCAGCGTCAAGCTCAGGAAGTACATTAAACAAATCGCCAACAATACCGTAATCCGCTACTTGGAAGATTGGCGCTTCAGCGTCTTTGTTAATGGCAACAATCACTTTCGAGTCTTTCATACCGGCTAAGTGTTGGATAGCACCAGAAATACCGACGGCAATATACAAATCAGGAGCCACAATTTTACCGGTTTGGCCCACTTGCATATCATTCGGCACGAAGCCGGCATCCACTGCAGCGCGAGACGCACCAATCGCCGCATTCAACTTATCGGCAATACCATTTAGCAGCGCAAAATTTTCACCATTTTGCATACCACGGCCACCAGAAATGATTACTTTAGCGGCGGTCAGTTCAGGACGCTCTGATTTGGTAAGCTCTTCTGCGACAAAACGAGATACACCGAGATCTTTAACCACCGACACCGCTTCAATGGCAGCAGTATTGCCGGTTGCAGCAGCGGCAAAAGCAGAACTACGCACCGTTAATACTTTAATCTTGGCCGTCGATTGCACGGTAGCGATAGCGTTGCCGGCATAGATAGGTCTGACAAAGGTATCGGCACTTTCAATCGCAATCACATCGGAAAGCTGTGCCACGTCAAGTAAAGCCGCTACGCGTGGCAGCATATTTTTACCGGTGGTGGTCGCGGCCGCCAGAATATGGCTGTAACTCGCGCCAAGCTCGGCCACCAGTGCGGCGACATTTTCAGCCAGTTGATGGCCATAAGCGGGCGCATCTGCGTGTAACACTTTACTGACCCCCGCGATGGTCGCGGCTTCGTTAGCTGCAGCTTGGCAATCTGCCCCCGCCACTAACAGATGAATGTCTTGGCCAATTAAGGTCGCCGCTTGTACTGTTTTGAATGTATCTGCTTTTAACGCCGCGTTATTATGTTCTGCAATTACTAAAATCGTCATCAGATCACCTTCGCTTCATCTTTTAACTTGCTGACCAACTCAGCCACTGACTCGACAATGACCCCGGCTTTACGGCTTTGTGGTGCCGTGACTTTTAAAGTCTGTACTTCTGAGCTTAAGCCGACACCGAAACTGTCTGCGGCTTTAACATCTAAAGGTTTCTTTTTCGCTTTCATAATGTTCGGCAGTGAGGCGTAACGCGGTTCATTTAAGCGTAAATCGGTTGATACCACCGCAGGTAAACTCAGTTCTACTGTTTGCAAGCCACCGTCAATTTCACGTGTCACTTGCACTTTATCATTAGCCACCACTACTTTTGAGGCAAAAGTACCCTGCCCCATACCGGTTAGCGCAGCTAACATCTGAGCGGTTTGGTTATTATCAGAATCGATCGCTTGTTTACCCAGAATCACTAGCTGTGGTTGTTCTTCTGCCACCACTTTGGCTAATAATTTAGCCACTTGTAACGAATCAAGCGTAAGGTCAGTTTCGATATGAATAGCGCGGTCTGCACCTAAAGCTAAAGCTGTACGCAACTGTTCTTGAACCGCTTTTGCACCAATAGACACCACGACCACTTCGCTAGCGGTACCGGCTTCTTTTAAGCGCACCGCTTCTTCAACAGCAATTTCGCAGAACGGATTCAATGCCATTTTGACATTCGCTAAATCCACACCAGTTTGATCCGGTTTAACCCGAACTTTCACGTTATAATCAATTACCCGTTTTACCGGTACTAATAGCTTCATAATGGCCTCATATTAATGCCAGCCTTTTGCAGGCTGCTTTACGTGAAGGTAAAGTTTAACTTGTCGAATGCCTGTCAATCTACTTCCTGTTGACGTTAACGTCAACCTGCAATATTCTGATAGCCGTATTAGATGCGACAATTATGTAAACTATAGCATCCAACGTCGGTTTACTGAGTGACTTAATGCGTTATTTTCATTAAGCCACTCGCGACCGCCACCCCCAACGCAGCAAGAGAGGTATTCAGTGGAAAGAGAAGCAATGGAGTACGACGTTGTCATCGTCGGTGCAGGTCCAGCTGGTTTATCAGCTGCCATCCGTTTGATGCAACGCGCGCAAGCCGCAGCTCAAGAACTGTCTGTTTGTGTGGTGGAAAAAGGCTCTGAAGTGGGCGCTCATATCTTATCGGGCGCCGTGTTTGAACCCAGAGCGTTAAATGAATTATTACCTGATTGGCAAACGCTGGGAGCACCGCTGAAAACACCGGTAACCCATGATGATATCTACTGGTTTAATAATGCCGAGCAAGCCCGAAAAATACCAGGTATCGCCGCACCTAAAACCATGCATAACAGCGGAAATTTTATTATCTCTGCAGCCAATTTGTGTCGTTGGTTAGCCGAACAAGCTGAAGGCTTAGGTGTCGATATTTTCCCCGGTTTTGCCGCCAGCGAATTACTGCTGAACGACGGTGCCGTTGCTGGCATAATCATTGGTGATATGGGTGTCGATCGCCAAGGTCAACCCAAAGACAGTTACACACCCGGCATGGAATTAAAGGCAAAATATACGTTATTTGCTGAAGGTTGCCGCGGGCATTTAGGCAAACAACTAATTAGCCAATTTAAATTAGATCTAGACAGCGCACCACAACATTATGCTATTGGCTTTAAAGAAATTTGGGATGTGCCTGCCGATCAACATCATCCAGGTTTAGTCGTGCATTCTGCCGGTTGGCCTTTAAACGATGCCAGCGGTGGCGGTTATTTATATCACAGCGAAGATCAGCAAGTTGTGGTCGGGTTAATTGTCGACTTAAATTATCAAAACCCCTATCTGAACCCGTTTGAAGAGTTTCAACGCTATAAGCAACATCCGGTGATTCGTCAATATCTTAGTGGCGGCAAACGCGTGACTTACGGTGCCCGCGCCATTGCCAAGGGCGGCTTGCACAGCTTACCGAAAATGAGCTTCAAAGGTGGTTTACTGCTCGGTTGTAACGCGGGTACCTTAAACTTTGCCAAAATTAAAGGTAATCACACGGCCATGAAATCGGGTATGTTAGCTGCCGAAACCGTTGCGGATGCCTTATTTAATGGTGATTTGGGTGGGCAAGATTTAACGGCTTACGCCAGCAATATTAAAAACAGCTGGCTCTATACAGAGCTTTATAGCGCGCGAAACTTTGGTGCTGCCATCCACAAGTTTGGAACCTTCTTCGGTGGTGTTTATAACACGCTGGATCAAAACCTGTTTCAAGGTAAATTACCCTTTACCCTACACGATACCATGCCGGATCACGCCTGTTTAAAACTGGCCAGCGAGTGTCAGCCAATCAGTTATCCGAAACCAGATAACCAGCTGAGTTTTGATCGCTTAAGTTCAGTGTATTTGTCCAATACCAACCACGAGGAAGAACAGCCTTGTCATCTACGTTTAAAAGATGCCAGCATTCCGATCACGGTTAATTTAGCCAAATATGCCGAACCGGCACAGCGTTATTGTCCGGCAGGAGTCTATGAAATTATCGAAGACGAACACGCTAATCCTAAACTGCAAATTAATGCGCAGAACTGCATTCACTGTAAAACCTGTGATATTAAAGATCCCAGTCAGAATATTACTTGGGTGACACCAGAAGGGGGCGGCGGGCCGAACTACCCGAATATGTAAGCATGTTTATTGCCCTTAAAAAACGCCGCGTAAAACGCGGCGTTTTGCTTGATGCAACCTAGGCTGTTAAGGCAGTCGTTCGCCGCGGGCCGCAATATATAATTGATACCAATGCTCGCGATTTAATAAAATACGGCTCGCTTCGGCACAAGCACGAATGCGCTGTAAATTGGTGGTGCCGATCACCGGCTGTACCTGTGCCGGATGGCGCATTAACCAAGCGAGGATAATCGCTTCAGTACTGCATTGATATTCTGCTGCAAATTGTTGCAGTAGCTGACACACCGCACTTTCTGCTTCCGTCTGCCCAGGATAACCGACACTAAAGCGACCTTGTGCTAAGCTGCCCCAGCTTTGAATTTGAATGTTATGCAATTGGCAATATTCAATGGTGCCATAACCAAAGTGTCGACCTGCAGCGGCGGGCATACCGACCATAACACTTTCTTCTAGCCAGTTATGTGCTGCTAAACTCATTTCTAACTGATTAGCACGTAGCGGCTGTGTCACGGCTTGCTGCAACAGTTGCAATTGTGCCCAGCCCATATTCGAGACACCAAAGTGCCTTACCTTACCTTGCTGTTGTAATTGGTTGAACGCTTCTGCTACTTCTTCAGGTTGACATAAAGGATCCGGCCGGTGTAGTAACAGCAGATCGAGATACTCGGTTTGTAAACGTTGTAACGATTCTTCAACAGCGCGCAAGATAGCGGTTTTAGAACAATCGTATAAACCCACTTGCCCCGTCTGCGGTAAGCGAATAGCACATTTAGACTGAATATACAGTTGCTCCCGTTGCTGAGGATGGGCGTTTAAATAACGACCAAACACCGTTTCAGCTTTACCATGACTGTAAATATCCGCATGGTCGAAGAAATTAATACCATTCTCCAGTGCGGTCTCTATTACGGCAAAGGCCTGCTGCTCGGCCGCGAGGCTTACCTCGGTTTCATTCCAACCGCCGCCTAATCCCATACACCCCATACTAATGCGGCTGGCTTGCGGTAAAATATCATGTATTGGTAATGTCATGCTGAATTCTCAATTAATTGAAGGCTTATGCTAAATCAAGCTGAACGCGCGGCGGTGAAAACCTTGTACAAACCAAGCCAGACACTTACACTAGCGCGCTAGATAACTTTTAATACTGTTTACCGACACCGCTATGACCGAAGAAACTACCTTGTACCGTTTAAATAAATTTATCAGTGATACCGGTTTTTGCTCGCGCCGTCAGGCCGATGCCCACATTGCTGCCGGTGAAGTCACCGTAAATGGTCAATTGGCAGAAATGGGCCTGAAAGTATCTTATGCTGACACTGTCTTAATTAAAGGGCAACCCTTAAAGGAAAAACCCAAACGGGTTTATCTGGCTTATCATAAGCCGGTTGGCATTACCTGTACCACTGAGCGGCATATTGCTGGCAATATCATTGATGCGGTGAAGTACCCCGAGCGGATCTTCCCGATTGGCCGCTTAGACAAACCCTCTGAAGGTTTAATCTTTTTAACGAATGACGGTGACATCGTTAATAAAGTATTGCGCGCCGGCAATGCCCACGAGAAAGAGTACGTGGTCAGCGTGAATAAACCGATATCAGATTACTTTATCAAGAAAATGTCACAGGGAGTGCCCATTTTAGGCACGGTCACCCTTCCCTGTCAGGTGACCCAGATCTCACGTAATACGTTTAAGATTATTTTAACGCAGGGGCTTAATCGGCAAATTCGCCGTATGGCAGAGTTTTTAGGCTATGAAGTGGTTAAGCTAAAACGCATCCGTATTATGCATATTCGTTTAGCCGAGCTTAAACCCGGCAAATGGCGCTTACTCGATCCGATCGAAATTAAAATGCTGGACCAATTGGTTCAAGATTCCAGCAAAGTGGCCGCTGGCGCCCAGCATGATCACGAAGAATAACCGAGCCGCAGCAACGGTCATCTTCTTGTATACCTAGCCCTGCTCTGCAGGGCGATTTAAAAACGTCAGTAAGTCTGCTAACGGCATCGGCCGCGCATAATAATAACCTTGCGCTCGATCACAACCGAGTTGTTGACACAATTCACTCATCTCTGCGGTTTCCACACCTTCAATCACCACGGTTTTACCAATTTGATTACAGGTACTAACCAGCATTTCAACAATTTTACGTTGCTTAAGATCGTGAGTAAGATCGCGGGTAAAGGAGCGATCTAATTTCACAATATCTGCCGGCAACCGATAAAGATAAGACAAACTAGAATAGCCGGTACCAAAATCATCAATGGCTAGCTGACAGCCTAAGGCTTTAATCTGATTGGGCAGAGCCAGCGTATGGCCTTGTTCTTCTAATAAAGCGCTTTCGGTTAACTCAATACAAATTCGCGCAGCGTCGATCTGATATTCAGCTAAAACTGCGGCTAAGAATTGCACAAAATCATAACGTCTAAGCTGCTGTGCTGACACATTAATCGCCACGCTAAGTTTGGCTAAACCCTGGTTTTCAACCAGATCACGTAGCACCATCTTCATGACTTGTTCGCCGATCTGAATGATTTGTCCGGTTTGTTCAGCAATCGGGATAAAAGAAACGGGCGAGATAAAGCGCCCCTGATGCTGCCAACGCACTAAACTTTCAATGGCAACGGTTTTACCCGTGCTGAACTCAATCACCGGCTGGTAATACACCTGTAACTGCTCTGCATCGAGGGCCGCTTGTAACTTGTTACGCATAGCCACAATATTGCGGTAGTTATCAGCCATGGTATCTTGATAAAAACGGTAAGTATTTCCCCCCGCCTGTTTGGCATTACTCATCGCCACATCTGCAAGCTGGGTTAATAATTGCGAGCTGCAATGGGCTTCTTGATTTTGCACAATACCAATACTGGCTGACAAATACACATCAAACCCGGTCACTGTGCTAGGTTGAGATAAAGCGCGTAACAACGCATTCGCTAACTGTTCAGTGGCCTCAACGGGAGATTCAGGTAAGTACACTAAAAACTCATCACCACTGAAACGCGCTAATAAAGCCTTTTCTCCACAAAGCAAACGGATACGCAGCGCCATTTCTGAGAGCAGTTTATCGCCAACATCATGCCCAAAACTGTCGTTTATCGGTTTAAACCCGTCTAAATCAATAAAAATAATCACTTCGGGTGCCGTCTTTTCACGGATCACCACCTGCTCGACCGCTTGATAAAAGGCATCGCGGCGCAATAAGCCGGTAATATCATCAAACTTAGCGAGGGTAGACAGTTTCACTTTTTCGTGGCGCAACAAACGCGTGCGATCAACCGCTAAAATAAAGGTGCAGCAGAACAGTAGCGATACCCATAATATGATTTGATGTAATCGACTGCGCGCTTGTAACTCGGTGAGATCGGTAATAAAAACATAAAAAGGAATACTGCCCCAATTAGCTTGATCCGGTTGAATTTGTTGATGATACGGATAACGGCGTTGTAAATCAGCCAAGGTCGCCCGCTTAAAGCCACTGGCATCGGCGGTAAACAGCAACTGGGGTAATACTTCCAGGTAAATTTGGATTTTTGCCGCGCCCACAGAGTTATCCACTAATAACGCTTGTTGTAAATTAATCAGCACTAATAAAAATTGTGGCGACGCGTCTGTAACAGGCAAAGCTAAGCGCAACATCATAATGGGTGAATCACTGTCTAAAGAAGCACGATTGATGGCCATGGCTTCCTGATCCGAATCAGAAAACAGCCACGAACGAGTGCCCTCACTACTGAACAAACCTTGTGCTTGAAACGCAGCGGCTTTACCCGTCATCAACACGGCTTGCTGTTGCTGATCAAAAATAACGGCCCCATAGACCACATCGTAGGCAGCCGTGATGGCAGACAGATCTTCTGTGATAAATTGCAAACGTTCAGCAGGATTAACTCGCTGCCATCTTATACGAGCACGCTGAAATAACTCTTCAGAAAACGCTAACTGTGCTTGTACTTGGCTGACCACCCGAGTCACTTTTTGCTCGGCTAAGTGTGTTTCATAGCGCACATCAAACACGCTTAAGGCAAACCAGATGCCATATCCGGCTTGAAACATTAACATAGCAGCAATAGCGCTATGGCTTAATGGCCCCGTGACCTGCAACTGAAAATGCTGTTTTAGCCAAACCGAAATCCCGACCATAATCAGCATAATGGGTAATAAGGATGAGCTAAAGGGCGTGGTATTTTGCCAAGGCAGTTGCGGAAACCACAAGCTTAGCTGGGCATAGCAACCATACACGAGACAAATGAAAGCCAAAATGCGCCAAAGATAATGGCCAACACGCGTGGTATGCGAACAGACTAATATGGCCGCCGCTAACAATAGCAGCACCGACAGCAAGGGTAATGGCATTCCACTTAAGTCTTGCAGCTGGCCTTGACGAGTAGCCAACCACAGATAACTGATAAAACTTAATATCAATAGGCTGCAAAATATTTGCAGTTTGCGGCGGTTGAAGAGTAAAGCGGTTAACCCCAAGCTAACTAAGGCGGTGGCGAGAACTAAATTAAATGATAGTAAAGGCAGAATAAGCTTAGCTAAAAACAGGTGCTCGACCAGTCCTAATAACGCAATAATAGTGTAAAAACCTGCAGTCAGCAGATAAAACACTACTGCCGAAGCACGGCTTATACTATCGTTTACTTTCCAAGTTTCTGGCACTCTTCACACCATTTAACTGCATAGGCTTATGAGTTTAGCCTATAAAACACGTGTAGCACATGTAACCACAGTGCCTGACAGGGTGCAACAAGGATATTTATGGATATGCTGAAGATTTAACCCGTTAATCCGCAAAAGCACTGGCATAATGATGCCAATCGCTTGGGCTTAACTTGGCTTCTGCGCCCTAACACCGTATAGTGGCGCGGTTAATTTCTTAGGTTCTTATTTATGCTGCAAAACAATCCGCTTTTGGCTCAATTAAAACAACAACTTAAAGAAACGTTACCCACTAAAGAAGGTATCGTTCGCGCAACGGCAAAAAGCTACGGCTTTTTAGAAATCAGCGACAAAGAAAGTGTTTTTATCGCGCCTCCCCAAATGAAAAAGGTACTGCATGGTGATCGTATCCGCGCGGTGATCCGCACCGAGGGCGAGAAAAGCCAAGCTGAACCTGAAGCATTGTTAGAAAGTGCCATAAGCAGTTTTGTTGGCCAGATTAAACGTCAAAAAAATAAACTCAGTGTAGAGGCCGCCAACCCACTGTTACGAGACGCTTTTAAAGCGACAGTAGCTGAGGGCATCAATGCCGCTGAGTTACAAAATGGTGATTGGGTGATTGCTACGCTAAGCCAGCATGCGCTTAGCGCTGAAAGCTTTATGGTCACCATTACCGAGTTAGTGGCAAAAGCCGATGATCCAGAAGCGCCTTGGTGGGTTGTGTTAGCGCGGCACGCATTACCGAAAAGAGCGCCAGATGCTCATCAGCAATGGCCATTACTGGATACTCAGCCTCGTACAGACTTCACCACGATACCGTTTTTGACGATTGATAACGCCTCAACTCAAGATATGGACGATGCGATCAGTGTTCAAGCCGTGGCGGATGGCTGGCAATTACAAGTTGCTGTTGCCGATCCAGACGCTTACATAGCCGCCGGTTCTGCCTTAGATCAACAAGCACAGCAACGGGCTTTTACCACCTATTTGCCTGGGCGTAATATCCCCATGTTACCGCGCGAACTCGCCGATGATTTATGCTCGCTGCAACAAGGGGTAAAGCGCCCAGCCATTGTCGCCACAATGTTCATTACCACTGACGGTGCTTTGCAAAGCCCTGCTGAGTTTACGTTGGCCTGGATTTGCTCGCAGGCGCGACTTAATTATCAGCAGGTTTCCGACTTTTTAGAACAACAAGGTGATTGGCAACCCGATAATAGCGACATAGCCGAGCAATTACAGCAGCTGCAGTTATTAACGCAAGCCAGACAACAATGGCGTCAGCAACACGCCATTGTGTTTCAAGATAAACCGGATTACCGCTTTGAATTAGATGAGGCCGGTCAAGTGGTGCATATTCATGCCGAACATCGGCGCATCGCTAATCAAATGGTAGAAGAGGCGATGATCGCCGCTAACCAAGCCTGTGGTGACTTACTGGCCAATCGTTTGGGCTTTGGTTTATTTAACGTGCATCAAGGCTTTGACAGCAACAAACTCAGCGCACTGGCTGAATTACTGCAACAGCATGCCGCGCCTGTCGCACACGAGGAACTGGCTGAATTGAGCGGTTATTGCCAACTCCGTCGCTGGTTAACGCAACAAGATACCCGCTATTTAGAAAGCCGTTTACGCCGTTTTCAAGCCTATGCTGGCATGAGTATTGCGCCTGCACCGCATTTTGGTATGGGATTAACGCAATACGCGACTTGGACTTCACCGATCCGTAAATATGGCGATCTGGTCAATCAACGTTTGTTAAAAGCCATTTTACAGCAACAGCCTGCGCCGGAGATCCCCGAACAGCTGACGCAACATCTGGCCGATCAACGCAAAGTACAGCGCAAAGCCGAACGGGATATCGCCGATTGGTTATATCATCTGTATCTACAACCGCAACTCGGTGCAGCTCAAGCATTTACCGCTGAGATATTTGATATTAACCGAGCGGGGATCCGTGTGCGTTTATTAGAAAACGGCGCGGCGGCTTTTATTCCTGCCAGCTTAATTGCTCAGGGTAGCGAAACGGTTAAATTAAATTGGGAAGAAGGCCGTTGCTATCTTGCCGAGCAAGCCTTGTACGAGTTAGGCCAGCAACTGCAGGTGCAGTTACATGAGCTGAATGAACCCGGTAACATTTTAGTTAAACCTCTGCAAAGCGCAGAGTAAAGCCCCCGCCAGCTGATTTGCTGACGGGCCCAAGGGCTCATTCAGATAAGCTATTACGCTCTTCTGCTTGCGCTTTTTGGGTTTCATCGCGGATCCATTCGCGCCAAATTGCCACCAACAATGCCATTAATACCGGGCCAATAAATAACCCCACTAAACCCATCGTTTTCACGCCACCAATTAAACCAAAAAATGTGGGTAAAAACGGCAGTTTAATTCGCCCTCCCACCAAAGTGGGTCGAATGGTTTTATCGACAATAAATAGCTCGATACTGCCCCATAAAAATAAGCCAATCCCTGCGGTGGTAGCACCGGTGCCAACGAGGTATAACGAAATTAAACTAAAGGCCAGCGGTGCGCCACCGGGCACCAGCGCCATAAAGCCCGTTAACACACCAAAAGCGACCGGCGAAGGCACCCCAGCCACCCAGTAGGCAACGCCCAGTACCACGCCCTCACCCACGGCAATAATTGACATACCCAGCACGGTTGAAGTCACGGTAGCCGGTACCACCCGCGAGAAACGCTGCCAACGCTGTGGCAAAATCCGCTCGCCCACGGTATCTAATTGCAGCGCTAATTTGTCGCCGTCTTTGTATAAAAAAAACAGGGTAATTAACATAAACAACAGTGACAGCAAAAAACCTGCGGTATGCCAACCCATGGTTAAAATGGTGCGGGAAATACCCCCGAGATGCTCCCCCGTGACCACACTGATAAATTGCCCCAACTGATTAGGCGCACTAAGGTGCGCCTGCCATAACTCTGCTAACCACTCGCCCGCTAAGGGTAAGGCGGCTAACCAAGCGGGCACGGGCTCACCAAATTGATTGGCATGTACCAGCCATTGCAGCCAGGTTTTGGCTTCTTGCAGCGCAAAAGAAAACACCAACGTTAAAGGCACCACTAACCCTAACACCATTATCGTTAGCGCCAGTGTTGCCGCTAAGGTGACGTTTTCAGCGCAGCGCTGCACTAATTTTTGATAAAGCGGCCAGCTGGCAAAGCAGATAATCAGTGCGGCTAATACCGGCACCAAAAAACCAATAAAGAAAAACACCCCAGCGGCTAAAATCAACAACAGCAAAACGCGACTGATCGCTTCATTACTAAAAATTTGCGCCATGCTTACCACCTTTGACTGCCCGCAAGGGGCTGACGACACCTAGAAATGCAGCCTTGATCCTGGCCACAATAATGGCGCTACTTTACTGCTTTACGGGTGAAATAGCACTGACAAGCAGCCGCTTGCGACTAAAGTTTTGCGACTTGTCACGCGACGGTGCAACTTCTCCCCTCATCACGTCCCAAAATAAGGGGCAACGGCTGGCCATTTGACGAAAACCCACCTAGCCTCTAAAGTTAAACAGCAACACTATTGCAAGAGCGAGAATGAATGAAAACCCTCTACAGAACCTTAATGATTATCGGCTTACTGCTCGCCGCCTTAATATGCTATGGCTACGGTTTTTCGAGTGGCGCAGTAATTTTTGTGGTGCTAGGCATGGTATTAGAATTGGGGTTTTGGTTGGGCTTGTTTAGCAACAAGCTGCTACCCAAGTCTTAGCCTGCCGCGCGCTCGTTAATCCCTTACCCTGCCGCTGTCAAAATAACAACTTGTTGCGGCTTTAATGACCAACAAGCACCCACCTAAGCGGTGGATGCTTGTTATTAGCACACAACGACTGGTTACGCAGTGTGTTGTCAGCAGCGTTTAATGACCGCCACCCAATGACTTAATAGCTTGGATCATCGACACCATGACCTTTTGCGCATCACCGTACACCATTTGCGTGTTATCGGCATAAAACAGCGCGTTTTCAACACCAGAATACCCTTTACCCTGACCGCGCTTCACCACATACACTTGCTTAGCCATGTCGACATTCAAAATGGGCATACCATAGATCGGTGAACTTTTGTTGCTGCGTGCGGCGGGGTTGACCGTATCGTTAGCGCCGATCACAATGGCGACATCCGCATCTTTAAACTCATTATTTATGTCTTCCATATCATAGATAATGTCATAAGGCACACCGGCTTCTGCCAGTAACACGTTCATGTGTCCGGGCATACGGCCCGCTACCGGATGAATGGCAAATTTCACTTCCACATCGGCGTCTTGCAGTAACTTCACTAATTCATACAATTTATGTTGTGCTTGTGCCACCGCTAAACCGTAGCCTGGGGCAATAATCACTTTAGTGGCATACCGCATATTAATACCGGCATCGCCTGCATCAATCGGTTTTTGGCTACCCGCCATTTCGCCTTGTTCTTCATCGCCCGCTGCCCCGAAGTTTGAAAACAGCACATTAGCCACAGAGCGATTCATCGCTTTGGCCATCAATAAGGTTAATAAAGAGCCAGCAGAGCCAACCACCATACCGGCAATCATCAACGCCGGGTTATTCAGCACATAGCCTTCAAAGCCAACCGCTAAGCCAGTAAAGGCGTTGTAAAGTGAGATCACAACAGGCATGTCGGCACCGCCAATGGGCATGGTCATCATCACACCGTAAACCAGCGCTAAGGCAAAAAACACCGCAAACACCGGCATGCTGACCGCACCGCCCTGCCAAACGATATAAGCCCCCATGGCTAACAACACCAGCAACAAACTGCCGTTGACCAACTGTAGCGCGCTAAAACGCAAGGTGCCATTAATTCGCCCATCGAGTTTTGCCCAGGCAATTAATGAGCCGGACAACGACACCGCACCAATCACCCCGCCAAGCACCGCTAGGCTCAGTGAAATACTGCCGTGCGTTTTATAGCCAATTAGCTCAATAGCAGCAATAGCCGCTGCTGCACCGCCGCCCATGCCATTATAAAGCGCCACCATTTGTGGCATTTCGGTCATGGCCACTTTTTTCCCACTGCGCCAAGCCCAGCCTAAACCGATGGCCAAAGCAATTAAGGCTAGCGTTAGGTTGGTGCTTAAATGCGGTTTTGCGGCTTCGTTCACGTCTAACGTGTAGAGAAAGCTCGCCAACACCGCTAACACCATACCGGCACCGGCTACCACAATGCCTGAGCGTGCGGTTAAGGGTGACGACATGCGCTTTAAACCATAGATAAACAAAAACGCCGCAACGAAATAACTGGCATCAATCAACAAAGCTGCATTCATGTGTTACTCCTTGGCTTTAGGGCTTTTACTTGAGGGTTTAAACATCTGCAGCATACGCTCTGTGACGACATAACCGCCCGCAGCATTGCCGGCCCCCAATAACACGCCTAAAAAACCAATGATCTGCTCAGGTAATGAACTCGCATTAAGTAATGCCCAGAGCGCCCCCACTACCACGATGCCATGAATAAAATTCGAGCCAGACATTAACGGCGTGTGCAAAATAGCCGGTACTCGGCCAATAATTTCAAAGCCGGTAAAGGCAGCCAGCATAAAAATGTATAAGGCGACAAAGCCCGTTAAAATAGTGGTGCTGTATTCCATAAAAACTCCCAAGGCCTATATTTATTGTTCTAGTGCGGTTTTAATCGCAGCGGGTTTGATCTCGCCCGCGTGCGTCAGTACCGTTTTGGCTAACACTTCATCTTCCCAGTTCAGGGCGATTTCACCGTCAACAATAAACAGTTGCAGTAAATTCAGTACGTTTTTGGCGTACAACTCAGAAGCATGCTCCGCCAACATCGAGGGGACATTTAAAGGGGCCGCGATAGTAATTTGACCTTGCAGTACGGTTTCACCCGGTACGCTGTATTCGCAATTACCACCGCCCTCGGCGGCAAGGTCAATGATTACGGCGCCCAGTTTCATGCCATCAACTTGCGCTTTACTGATCAATTTGGGCGAAGGTCGCCCCGGAATGGCTGCAGTGGTGATCACAATATCGGCTTGTTGAATATGTTTGGTGACGACCGCAGCAATCTTGTCTTTTTCTGCAGCGGTTAATTCTCGGGCATAACCGCCTTCACCGCGAGCATCAACGCCGGTATCCACAAATTTAGCCCCCAGAGATTCGGCCTGCTCTTTGGTTTCAGGCCTGACGTCATAACCTTCGGTAATCGCACCTAAGCGTCTAGCGGTGGCCAACGCTTGCAAACCGGCAACCCCAAGCCCCATCACTAAACAGCGTGCCGGGCGAATAGAGCCTACCGCAGTGGTCATCATCGGTAAAATACGCGAGAGCTTAGTCGCGCCCATTAAGGCGGCATAATAACCGGCAAGTGCGGCTTGTGAAGATAAAGCATCCATAGCTTGGGCGCGGCTAATGCGCGGTACTTGTTCCATGGCGAAACAGGTGATCTGTTTATCGCGTAATAAGCGGGTTAATTCCGCCTCTTTATGCGGGTAGATGAAACTGAGTAAAATCGTGCCGGGTTGAAGCAAGCCGATTTGTTCAGCACTGGGCGCTTGCACAGCCAACACAATAGCAGCATCCGCGAGTAATGCTTGTTCACTCTGAGCAATACTGACAGCACTAAAGGCCGTGTCTGGCAGCTTACTGGCTAAACCCGCCCCGCTTAACATACTGATACTGCAACCCAGTTTCGCGAGCTTATCGGCCACTGCGGGCACCATCGCGACCCGTTTCTCATGTGGCCTGCGCTCAAACAGCACGGCAACCTTTATCGGCATATCCTTTACTCCTAATGATAACTGTCTGAGGAGTATAGTCTTTACTTAGAAACTTACCGGTGTTTCAGCATTAAAAGTTTTTGAGGTCTAGGTTATCTTTTGTCATAACGCTGCTGAACTCAACAACCTCGTTGCCTAAAAACGCCAACAGGATACGACTGTATGTCGCGGTTGTTCGCTGAAATCCTTGCCATGTCACTTAGCACTTAGCACTTAGCACTTAGCACTTAGCACTTAGCACTTAGCACTTAGCACTTAGCACTTAGCACTTAGCACTTAGCACTTAGCACTTAGCATCAGATGTTCAGTTATATTTAATCAAATAACAGCTTAACAACCCTTTTGTTTATCCCTGATTCGACAAACCAACACGCAACAGCCGCGGCAATGGTTAATGTAGCGTTAAGCGCAGGGTGTTATAAATAAAGTTCACACGTTGAAAGGTACATGCAAATGAAAACGTTAATGTTCGTCTTATCCATCTCTACCTTACTGTTAAGTCATTCGGCTATGGCCAAACCTGAGCACGATAAAGGCTTACCACCAGGCTTGGAGAAAAAGCTAGAAAAAGGTAAACCTTTACCGCCTGGTTGGCAAAAAAAACTATCGGCTGGCCAGTATCTACATGATGATTATTATCGTCGTAGTACGGTATTAAAAAGACCGAATGCTGATGGCATTATTACTATCCAAGTTGAAGGCACCATCATTGAATTATTTGAACACAGCAGAGAAATAGTGCGAATTTTGGAAGGTAAACGTTAAAGCGCCTTAATATAAAAGGCGATATTTCGGATACAAAAAAACCGCTTAGATAAACGGTTTTTTTTGAATTTGGAGCGAGTTACGAGATTCGAACTCGTGACCTCGACCTTGGCAAGGTCGCGCTCTACCAGCTGAGCTAAACTCGCAATGTGATACTTTAATATTGCTGGTCAATATTAAATGGTGCCCGGGGCCGGACTTGAACCGGCACGGGGTTTCCCCCGAGGGATTTTAAATCCCTTGTGTCTACCGATTTCACCACCCGGGCAGACAACTTTCAAACGTATTAAAACAGCATGTTATGGAGGCGGGTCCCGGAGTCGAACCGAGGTGGACGGATTTGCAATCCGCTGCATGGCCACTCTGCCAACCCGCCACTGTTGCTGCCAACTCTAAAGAATTGGAGCGAGTTACGAGATTCGAACTCGTGACCTCGACCTTGGCAAGGTCGCGCTCTACCAGCTGAGCTAAACTCGCGTTGCTATGACCGTTTCGTGGCCATCTGCCTTAACACGTGACGCATTCTACTGTTTTAAATAAATCCGTCAATATTAAATTTTTAGTTTTATGTCTGTTTGCTTAAAAAGTAACTGACTTGCTGACAATAACAGCGACTTGGTTACACTGTCGACAAATCCGCCCAGGCCGAACGCAAATATTCATACATCGACCACACGGTTAGGATAGTCGCGATGTACAACATTAACATACCAACGGGTGTAAACCAGCTCAATAAGCTTAATGTTGGCTGCCAAATTAAAGCGATTAACGCTAACATTTGCGCAATAGTTTTGTATTTGCCTAAATTCGATACCGCAACATTCGCGCGTTTGCCTAGGCTGGCCATCCATTCCCGTAACGCCGAAATAAAGATTTCACGACTAATAATAATAATAGTAGGAATGATCACCCAGAGGGTTTTAATGTCTACGGCAACTAATACCAAGGCAGTGGCCACCATCACCTTATCAGCGACCGGATCTAAAAAAGCACCGAACGGGGTAAATTGCTCCAGTTTTCTGGCTAAATAGCCATCTAACGCATCAGTAATTGCCGCTAGACAAAACACCAGAGCAGACCAAAAACGGGCATTTTCCAAACCAGAGTAGAAAAAATAGATAAATACTGGGATGAGCAGTAAACGAAACAGCGTTAACAGGTTGGGAATATTCCACATAACAGGGTTCTCAGGCACTTAATGCCTTAATGCTACTTGTTCTGACAGGCTTGGTAAATCTTTTCTGCTTGTTGTTTTGAAATTCCAGGCACAGAACTCAGTTCAGTGACCGACGCTTTCAACACACCTTGCAAGCCACCTAAGTATTGTAACAAGGCTTGCCGGCGTTTTTCACCAATACCTGAAATGTTTTCAAGCGGACTTTTTAATAACGCTTTACCGCGTTTATTTCGATGACCGGTTATCGCAAAACGGTGCGCCTCATCACGGATCTGCTGGATCAAATGCAAGGCGGGGCTATCTTCCGGTAAGTTAATACTCCGCCCACTGTCCCACAAAATTAAGGTTTCTAAGCCCGCTTTACGACTGACGCCTTTAGCCACACCAATCAATAAGGGCTTTTTCGCGTGTGGCCAAGCGCTAAATTGTTCCAATGCGATGTTCAGTTGCCCGATACCACCATCGATAAAAATAATATCGGGGATTTTACTGACTTCGCTTAGCTTGCTGTAGCGCTTATCTAACGCAAAGCGCATCGCGGCATAATCGTCCCCCCCGGTGATACCGGTGACATTGTAACGGCGGTATTCTTGCTTGTAAGGCCCTTCACCATCAAACACTACACAAGACGCGATGGTGGCCTGCCCCATGGTATGACTGATATCAAAACATTCCATACGGCCAATATCATCTGGTAATTGTAATAATTGCTGTAATGCTTGATAGCGTACCCGCATTTTTTGCGTTAATGACTGCCTGCTGTCTAAGGCAATTTGCGCATTTTTCTGCGCTAAACTCAAATACTGGGCTTTCTCGCCGCGTTTAGCGGCAGTTAACCGCACTTTGAACTCAGCAATATTACTGATCGCTTCGGCTAAACTATCCGCATTTTCAAGTGCCATCGGCAACACGATCTCTTTAGGGATCTGCTGTTCGCTGTGACCATTGAGATAAAATTGTAGAATAAAAGCAGATAATACCTCGGCCGCGCTCATATCCAACGGCACTTTCGGATAATAGGATTTGCTACCGAGAATTTTCCGATCACGAATAAACAGCACATGCACTACCGCGGTTTGACCATGCAAGCTAAAGCCGATGGCATCAAGCTCTTCATGATCACCGCTCACATATTGCTGTTCTTGCACTTTGCGCAAGGCACTAATTTGATCGCGAAAGGCAGCGGCAGCTTCAAATTGCCAGCTCTCACTGGCTGCAGCCATTTTTTGCACTAAATCATCAATAACTTGTTGGTTTTTACCGGCTAAAAATAGCGCCGCTAAACGCACCTGCTCGGCGTAATCTTCATCGCTAATTTTACCCACGCAGGGCGCACTGCACAGCTTTAATTGATATTGCAAACAGGGCCGCGTGCGAGCACGGTAGAAACCATCTTCACATTGTCGGATCGGGAAAATTTTCTGCAAACTTTTTAAACTTTGCCACACCGCGCCGGCATTCGGGTAAGGCCCAAAATACTGCCCCACTACTTTTCGCGGGCCGCGATGCGAACTAATCCGCGGATGACGATGAGAAGTTAATAAGATATACGGATAAGACTTATCATCACGCAGTAAAATATTGTATTTGGGTAAGTATTGTTTTATCAGGTTGTTTTCTAAAATCAGTGCTTCGGTTTCACTGTGCGTCAGGGTGAATTCGATACTCGCAATTTGCCCAACCAAGGCACGAGTTTTCACACTGTCGACCGTGGTTCGAAAATAGCTACTTAGCCTTTTCTTCAGATCTTTTGCTTTACCCACATAAATAACAATGCCGCCCTGGTTAAACATGCGATACACGCCAGGTTGTTGCGGCACTGTGGCCAAAAACGCTTTTGAATCAAACATAATAGGACTTGTTAATGCGCAATCTTAGCGATATCTATCATGCCGTGTCGAAACGCTAGATGAGTCAGTTCAACATCACCATTAATCGCCAGTTTTTCAAACATGCGATAACGATATGAATTCACCGTTTTTGCACTGACATTTAACTGATCAGCGATATCGGTCACCTTTTGACCACGGGTAATCATCATCATGATTTGTAATTCACGATCAGATAAACCTTCAAAAGGATTAGGTTGCAGATTATTGACCTTAGCCAAGGCCATTTTTTGCGCCACTTCATCGGAGATATGTCGCACACCGGAATACACTTTTTTAATCGCCATCACCATTTCTTTCGGTGGCGTATTTTTTGAGATAAAACCGGCGGCACCTAATTGCATCACTTTGGTCGGTACCGGCTCTTCACAAGAAATAGATAAAGCCAATACTTTAACATCTGGACAATAATGCAGAATGCGCTTGGTCGCGGTCATGCCACCCATACCGGGCATATTCATGTCCATCAACACGACATCAGGTTCGTTTTGACGACAAAACTGTAAGGCTTCTTCGCCGGAGCTGGCCTCGCCTATCACCTTGATACCGCGCTCATCCATTAGTATGCGACTTATACCAGTCCGAACAAGCTCGTGATCATCAACTAACAGCACGTTAATCAACTTGGCTTCTCCGTTATGCGGGTTATCACCTGTAGCTGGCGGATTTATCCACAGCTAGGCGCTAAATTAATTTTCCAGCTAACCGCTTAAGGGCTAACTACGGTGTCATCGCTTTGCGTGAAATTAACAATAACCAGCAAAGCAGCTGCTTAGTGTGCCAGAAAGCGTTGCATCTGCAAACCATTAAATGTTTCTGAAATCGGTGCAAATTAACAAGCGAAATCAAAGGCTTCTAGCGCAAAAACTACTATATAGCGATTAAGTTTATTTAGCGAGTATAGTTCAATGAAAAAATAATGAGGTATTTAGCTAGACGGGTAAAGGAAGCTGCGTGGCGGAGGGGGAGAGATTCGAACTCTCGGTAGGCTATTAACCTACGCCGGTTTTCAAGACCGGTGCATTAAACCGCTCTGCCACCCCTCCGCGTTACAGGACGGCATATTAAAAACTTGGCTGCACTTTGTAAAGCGTTAATTTTACTTCGCTAAACTAACTGCCGACAATTTCAGCAAATGGCGGGCAAACGTTACAAACCTAACGCTATATTGTCGTCGTCGCGGTTTATTCTGGTTTGCAACAGCGTGATGTTGAACCTAACGTTAAACTGCAACGTAAGAAAGCAAAAAGCCACCCTAGGGTGGCTTTTCAGAATAATGGCGGAGGGAGAGAGATTCGAACTCTCGGTAGGCTATTAACCTACGCCGGTTTTCAAGACCGGTGCATTAAACCGCTCTGCCATCCCTCCAGCGCTGCGTATACTAATCACTTTGCTCTGGAAAATAAAGCAAAAAATTTAAAATAATTCTAACTGCCGTTTTTTCGTGCAGCCAGCACTAGTTATAACGGAACTTTAACAGTATTATGCACTCAGTAACTTTACAAAACTCGGTAATAGGAGACATTTATGTCATACAGAGAAACCAGTAATATCAACACACTCAGTCATGGTGTTGAAATCAACAAGGTATTGCGCAACACCTACTTTTTGCTAGGTTTAACCTTAGCCTTTAGCGCGGTAACCGCCGTTATTGCCATGGCCATGAACATTTCCCCGATGGCTTCTTTAGTCTGCATGATCGCAGGCTTTATTATGCTATTTGTTGTTAACAAAAAAGCAGACTCTGCTAGCGGCATTTTCTGGGTATTTGGTTTTGCAGGCGCCATGGGCGCGTCACTTGGCCCAATGTTGTCAATGTATGCGGGTTTAGCTAATGGCCCAGCGTTAATTATGCAAGCCTTAGCCGGTACTGCGCTGATCTTCTTTAGTTTATCGGCTTATGTTTTAACCACACGTAAAGACTTCTCTTTTATGGGCGGTTTTTTAATGATTGGTTTAATCGTGGTGTTGGTTGCTGCTTTAGCAAATATCTTTCTAGCTATCCCAGCGTTAAGCCTGACCATCAGTGCCGTGGTTATTTTGATTATGTCAGGATTAATCTTGTTTGATACCAGCCGTATCATCAACGGTGGTGAAACAAATTATATCCGTGCAACCGTTTCGTTATACCTAAACGTGTTCAACATCTTTGTGCACCTGTTAAGCTTATTAGGCATTATGGGTGGTGACGACTAAGCTTTTGCTGCTCAGTCGTAATTTAGTTAAAATACCCCGCTAAGCGGGGTATTTTTTTAGCCGCGCCCTACTGTGCTGTGCCCAGTGCACTAATGCCGTTATTAAGAGAAACTACCGTGGCTCA
Source organism: Rheinheimera sp. UJ51 (assembly GCF_020819615.1). Classification (NCBI taxonomy): domain Bacteria; kingdom Pseudomonadati; phylum Pseudomonadota; class Gammaproteobacteria; order Chromatiales; family Chromatiaceae; genus Rheinheimera; species Rheinheimera sp. UJ51. The sequence goes on along the minus strand of NZ_JAJHOG010000006.1, from coordinate 82,936 downwards.
TTTTAGTTTATTGTTGACTCAAAACCCCTTTGCTTGTCAAAGCTTTGATAGTGCTCTGCAATTTGCCAAAGCGGCTTTAGCCGCAGGCTACAGCATTGAGCAGGTGTTTTTATATGAAGATGCCGTATTCGCAGCCGCAGCAACGATCGACTTACCCACAGATGAACGTAATTTGGCAGCGGAATTAGCCAAATTTTGTCAGCAGCAACAACTGCCCTTGTTATATTGCATTACCGCGGCAGAGAAACGCGGTGTGCAAGCAGCGAATGATAGCCTTTTTCAAGCGGCTGGCTTGGCCGAGTTTGCTATGCGTTTGGCCAACAGTAAATTGGTGCAATTCTGATGCAACATATCCTGATACTGCAAACGCAGTCGCCGTTTAATCAAGCCCGCGCTCGTGAAGCGCTCGATTTAACCTTGGCTTTAGCCGCCGTGGATTATCAGCTCAGTGTCGTCTTTATGGCAGACGCCGTATTTCAATTAGTCAGCCCTGCTGAGTTAAAAGCACTGCCCATCAAGCCGGTGTATAAAAGCTTTGGTTTATTTGGTTTATACGACATTGAACAGTGCTTCGTCTGCCAGCAAGCATTAACACAACGCGGTCTGACCGCTTTGCGGCTGCCTCCCGGATTTCAAACTATTACGCCGACAGCCATAACCGCCCTGATGCGCGCGGCCGATCAGGTAATAAGGTGCTAAGCCATGCTACTGTTTAATCTTATTAACCCCGCAGCAGATTTAACCGAATTAGCCCAGCTCTGTACCCCAGCTGATACCGTACTTTTGCGCCAAGATGCCGTTTACCTAGTGTTACAGCCATCATTGCCTTTTACGTGCACGGTGCTGGCTTTATCGAGTGATCTAGCATGGCGTAATCTGGCCAAGCCAGCGCATATTCAGCTGATCAACGCACAAGAATGGGTGCAATTAACGGCAGCCGCGAATAAAAGCATCTTATGGCGTTAACGCCAGGTTTTATTAAGGATTGAAACTCAGTATGAGCATGACATTTTTGACAGTAGGCGATCAGCAGCTCGCATTAGACAAACACGGTTATTTAGCGCAGATGTCTGATTGGCAGCCGTCGGTAGCAGAGCGTTTTGCAGAATTAGAGCAGATAACCTTAACCGAGGCGCACTGGGAGGTGATCCGCTTTGTGCGAGAGTTTTATCAGGAATTTAATACTTCACCCGCAGTGCGGATGTTAGTCAAAGCCATGGCCGCCAAATTTGGCCCTGAAAAAGGCAGTAGTAAATATTTATTTATGTTGTTTCCAGAAGGCCCTGCTAAACAAGCCACTCGGCTAGCCGGTTTACCCAAACCAGCCAAGTGCTTATAACAGGCCGGTTTAACGCAGGTGCGTTTTGCCACCCATATAAGGCTGTAACACGGCAGGAATAGCCACTGAGCCGTCGGCTTGTTGATAGTTTTCTAATATCGCTACCAAGGTGCGACCTACCGCTAAACCTGAGCCATTTAAAGTATGCAGCAACTCTGGCTTTTTACCTTCTGCTGAACGGAAACGTGCTTGCATGCGACGAGCTTGGAAATCGCCCATGTTTGAGCAAGACGAAATTTCACGATAAGTATTTTGCGCCGGTAACCACACTTCTAAATCATAGGTTTTACAGGCACCAAAGCCCATATCGCCAGTACAAAGCAACATGACCCGATACGGTAAGCCGAGCAGTTGTAAGATTTTCTCGGCATGGCCCGTCAGCTCTTCTAATGCGGCCATTGATAGTTCTGGATGCACCAACTGCACCAATTCTACTTTATCAAATTGGTGTTGGCGGATCAGGCCTCGCGTATCACGACCATATGAGCCGGCTTCACTACGAAAACAAGGGGTATGCGCTGTATATTTAATCGGTAACTCGTTTACATCGACAATGCTGTCACGCGCCAAGTTGGTCACCGGTACTTCTGCCGTAGGGATCAACGCCATACCTTGACCTTCCTCGGTCGCCGGTTGAGTATGAAATAAATCGGCACTGAATTTGGGTAACTGGCCGGTGCCATATAAACTGTCGTGATTCACTAAATAAGGCACGTACAACTCGGTGTAGGCATGCTGTTCAGTATGCACATCTAACATAAATTGCGCTAAAGCACGATGCAGTTTGGCCATTTGCCCTTTCATCACCACAAAGCGCGAGCCTGAAAGTTTTACGGCACTTTCAAAATCTAAGCCTTCAGCATAGGCCTCACCTAAGGCCACATGATCTTTGACCGGAAAAGCAAATGTTGCCGGCTCACCGACACGTCGCACTTCAACATTGGCTTGCTCATCGGCGCCGACAGGTACAGATGCATCCGGTAAATTTGGCAAACTTAAGGCAATTCTGTCTAATTCGGCTAACACCGCATCCAAACGTAACTTGGCTGCATCTAATTGTGCGCCTAAACCATCCACTTCAGCTAACAGTGGTGTAATGTCTTCACCGCGGCCTTTAGCTTGACCAATGCCTTTTGATTTAGTGTTACGTAAGTTTTGCAGATCTTGCGTTTGCATCTGCAATTCGCGACGTTGTTCTTCCAAAGCAGTTAAGGTGGCAACATCTAGCGTTAAACCACGCGTTGCTAAACGTTCGGCAGTTTGCGCTAGCTCAGCGCGAAGAAATTTTGGATCTAACATAGTAATAACTTCTTGTGGCCAACCCGAGGGTGGCAATTAATCGAATAGGTCAGAATATTAACCAGCGTCGCGGCAAATTGAAATGCTTTTCCTTGATTTTCCTCAAGGCTGACGCTTGTTTTTACTGTTGGCGTCTAATTCACGTAAATAGCGTAGCTTTTCTGCCAATTGTTTTTCCATGCCACGATCAGAGGGGTGATAAAATTGTTGTCCCCAAAGCTCTGCAGGTAAATAGCGCTCGCCCGCCGCATAGGCACCGGGTTCGTTGTGGGCATAGCGATACTGTGCCCCATGCCCCAATTGTTTTTGTAACTGAGTGGGCGCGTTACGCAGGTGCAGCGGCACGGGATAATCCGTTTGGCTGGCCACTAACTGCTTCATGTCATTGAAGGCTTGATAAACCGCATTACTTTTTGGCGCTAGCGCTAAATACACCGCGGCTTGTGCGATAGCCCGCTCTCCCTCGGCTGGCCCCACCCGCTGAAAGGTATCCCAAGCATCCTTAGCCAAGGTCAGCGCGCGAGGATCGGCATTACCAATATCTTCACTGGCAATGGCCAGCAAACGTCTGGCAACGTAAAGTGGATCGCCGCCACCGGCCAAAATACGGCAATACCAATACAAGGCGGCATCCGGATCGGAGCCGCGTACGGATTTATGAAAAGCAGAAATCAGGTCGTAAAATAATTCACCTTCACGATCAAAACCCGGTAATTGTTGCGGCACAATTTGCCGTACTTGCTCAACACTGATGGTGGCATCCTGCACCAGCTCAGCTAATTGCTCTAAAATGTTTAATAAACGCCGCGCATCGCCGGCACTTAATTGAATTAATAGCTGCTCAGCAGCAGGGCTTAAGCTGAGTTTAAGCGCAGCCAACCCCTCAGGGTGGCTGTGCAAGGTACGTGTTAATACCTGCTTTAAATCTGCATCGGTTAACGGTTTTAACACGCACACCCGAGTGCGAGATAACACAGCGTTATTTAACGCAAAGGCGGGGTTTTCGGTGGTCGCACCGATGAAAATAATAGTGCCATCTTCGATAAAGGGTAAAAAAGCGTCTTGCTGGGCTTTGTTAAAACGATGTACTTCATCAACAAACAATAAGGTGCGCTGTTGATACTGCTGCTGGCGTAATTTCGCTTCGCTAATGGCTTCACGGATCTCTTTCACACCGGCAGTTACCGCAGAAAGTCGCTGCATGCTAGCCTTGGCATGACTGGCAATAATTTCAGCTAGGGTGGTTTTACCGGTGCCTGGCGGCCCCCACAAGATCAACGAAAAAACGCGTCCCGCGAGGATCGCTTGATAGAGCGGTGTACCCGGCGCCACGATATGCTGCTGCCCAACATAATGCTCTAAAGTACGTGGCCGCATGCGCGCGGCCAACGGCATCAAGTTGTCATTAAAATCGAAAGGTAAGCTACTCATCAGGCAAGCAACTGTAGAAATTAACGCTGACGTTGATCATCAACATCTAAATTTTTGCTCACGGTAAAAGTAAACAGCTTATCGGCAATACTGCTATTAACCTTGATCTTACTAAACAAATAAACGCTTTGTTGTTGGTTGATATCAATAACTTGCATTTCAACTAACTGATCCCCTTTAAAGGTCAGCATCAGTTGCTGCACCGGATTACCGGCATCGAGAGGATGTATAAAAAAGCTCTGTTGCTGCTGCGTCACTTGATACTGCTGCCATAACGCTTTATCCGTAGAGGTGAGCAGTGCAAAAGGCGTTTGACCCACTTCACTGTTGGCATCATAAATACTGACTTGTTCAAGCAACTCGTTGTAAAACCACAAGGTTTTACCATCACTGACTAACAATGACTGCTCTGGCGTTTCACTTTCAAAACGAAAACGCGCATGTTGTTTTAACGCCAACTTACCCTGACCTTCTTGCAACAATTGCTGCTGAATATCATAAACTCGCTGTTGATAATCTGCGGAAAAACTCTTAATTTTCGCCAGTTGCTGCATCAAGGGCTGACTGGCATCTTCGCTCGCCATGCGCTGTTGCCGTAATGCCTGCATATGTGGCGCAAAATCAGGTCGTGCCACGACTTCTACCGTTTGCGCTGATAACGTAGAGGTTAACCCTGCTGCGGTTAAACTGGTTAAGAGCAAAACGACCACTGCACTTTTTTTCATTAATACCCTCTATTATTTGGCGCAGGTACCACGACTTCGCGATTACCATTGTGTCCCGGCGCACTGACAACGCCACTACTTTCCATTTGTTCTACTAACCGTGCAGCACGGTTATAACCGATCCGAAACTTGCGCTGTACGCCAGAGACCGAAGCTCGACGCGATTCGATAACAAAAGCAACCGCCTGATCATATAAAGGATCCGATTCGCCGTCTTCCGTTTCGAGTGTTTCACCAGGCAATAAGTTCTCTTCAGTCGTTTCGCCACTTAAAATCTCAGCAATATATTGAGGCTTGCCACGTTTTTTCCAATCTGCGACTACCGCATGAACTTCATGATCATCAACAAAAGCACCATGCACCCGTGTTGGCACACCGGAACCAGGCGGTAAATACAACATATCGCCCTGCCCTAATAAGCTTTCGGCCCCTTGCTGATCCAGAATGGTACGCGAGTCAATTTTTGACGACACCTGAAAGGCAATGCGGGTAGGAATGTTGGCTTTAATTAAGCCGGTGATCACATCCACGGAAGGACGCTGTGTCGCCAGGATTAAATGGATCCCCGCGGCCCGGGCTTTTTGCGCGATACGAGCAATCAGCTCCTCCACTTTTTTACCGACGATCATCATCATGTCGGCAAATTCATCGATTACCACGACAATAGCCGGTAATTTCTCTAATAATGGCGCTTCAGTGCGCATATCATCAGAGGGTTTCCATAGCGGGTCTTTCAGTGGCTCGCCTTCGGCAGCCGCTTCTTTAACTTTAAGGTTGTAGCCTTTTAAGTTACGCACACCTAAGGCTGACATTAATTTATAGCGACGTTCCATTTCACCCACACACCAACGCAGGCCATTGGCGGCGTCTTTCATGTCGGTAACCACTTCGGTTAATAAATGCGGAATACCTTCGTAAATCGACAATTCCAACATTTTGGGATCAATCATTAAGAAGCGCACATCATCAGGGGTTGATTTGTATAACAAACTACAAATCATCACGTTAACCCCTACTGATTTACCCGAACCGGTTGTACCGGCCACTAATAAATGCGGCATTTTGGCTAAGTCGGCCACCACTGATTTACCGGCGATATCTTTGCCTAACACCATGGTTAAAGCTGATTTGGACTCCGTGAAGATCTCATCGCCAATCACTTCAGATAAACGCACAATTTCTCGATGCTGGTTCGGTAACTCTAAACCGATAAAGCTTTTACCTGGGATAACTTCCACAACACGAACACTGATTGCGGATAATGAGCGTGCTAAATCTTTGGCTAAACCCGTAATTTTACTCACTTTAACCCCAGGGGCTAAGTCTAATTCAAAACGGGTGACGACTGGGCCAGGGTGAACACCGACCACTTGCGCTTCAACATTAAAATCTAATAGCTTGGCTTCAACTAAGCGCGACACACGCTCTAAATCGGCGGGGTCAATCGGATTAATCGCTTTATCGGGGCGATCCAATAAGGCTAAAGACGGTAACTCTTCCAGCGAGTGCGCGACTTCTTCACTGTCATCAACCGCGTCATCCTCGTCTGGCGGGAACTGCATCAACGGATCCAGTTCTTCCTCTTGCTGCATATATTTGAAGGTGCTGGTAACATGTTCTGCATCAAAGGGATCATCCACCGCACTAAAAGACAGTTGATCATCCGCCAAGGTGTCAACACTGTAATAAGCTTTGCTTTCAGTTCGTTCATTCAATGGCCGGATAGGCAGCGGCTCTTTGCGTTTAATGGCTGGCACATTATCATCACTAAAAGAAAAATGCGGATCGACACTTTCTGGCGGCTCGCTAAAATCAATATCATCGTCAATCGGCTCAGGCATCCGAGTTATACGCGCGCGTTTGGCGATGGCTTTGGTAGGTGGCGCGAGCTCTTCTTCTCGTTCCAGTTCAGCTTTGCGCTCGGCATTGGCCGCTCGCCGCTCGGCCAAGAATTGAGGAAAATTCAGCACAAGATTAAACAGGGCAAAACATTGTGCGCCTAAATAATCCGCCACGGTTAGCCAAGAAATACCGGTTAATAAAGTCAAGCCGGTGGCAAAGGCGCACAGTAATAACAGGCTGGTGCCAATAAAATTAAAATACGGCAGCAAATTACCGCTTATCCGATCGCCTAACACGCCACCGGAAGAGAAATAATAGATATCATTGAAATTCATGCTGCTAATGGCTGTTGCCGCACACAGTGTCAACAACACACCAAATAAACGTAAGCCTAGAATTAAATAATCGAGTTGTAATAAGTCATGGTAGCGCTTAAACAACAGATAACCGGTTAACGCCACCACAAAAGGCAGCAAATAGGCTACCCAGCCAAAACTGACCAACAACACATCGGCTAACCAAGCGCCACTGCGCCCAGCATAATTATTAATTTGTTGATGATAGCCTGTTTGTGACCAGCTCGGATCGGCTGGGTCAAAAGACAACAGTGACAGCAACATAAAAAGTGCCAGGCCAGAAAAAACTATCAGCCCCACTTCTAATAATCGCTGTACTCCATTTAACGTGAAAAACACTTTGCTTTGCAAAAGAGAGGCCCCTAAATTCGTCATCACACTTGGCTACGCAACGCCGGTTTCATACCATGAATTGCCACTAGCGCTCAGTCACGACTGCCTGTCGCCACTGACGCGACTAGGTTACCAGAGCTGGGGTAAAAGTGCATCTATGTCAGGCATAGCGTAACGGCTTTTCGCTGAATGATAGCTGTATAAAGCCAATAACTTAGCTTAAACCATCGGCACAAAACTACTTTGTTTCACCTCTTCCATCACCACATAGGTACGGCTTTCGCGCACACTGGGTAAACGGAGTAAGGTTTCCCCTAATAACTCTCGGTATGCCGCCATATTTGCAACACGGGTTTTCAGTAAAAAATCGAAGCTACCCGATACCAAATGACACTCTTGGATCTCTGATAACTTTTGCACCGCTTTACTGAACTCATCAAAGTCTTCCGGCGAGGTTTTGCTTAGCGTTATTTCAACAAAAACCAATAATGCGGCCCCCACTTTGTGTGGGTCAACTTGCGCGGTATAGCCCAAGATATAACCTTCAGATTCTAGCTTTCGCACTCGCTCTAAACAGGGCGTAGGACTAAGCCCTACCCTTCTGGCTAATTCCACATTGGCTAAACGACCATCGAGTTGTAATTCGACTAATATTTTTCGATCAATCCTATCTAACTTCTTGATACTCTTACTTAAAGAATACATAGCAGCATAAAATCCCGACTTATAACCATAAACAGCATATTGCACTATTTAGCAAACTTAAAACAAGCAGTAATTCTGGTTTTTTGCCGCTATACTTCCTAAAAATATTACTCAACTGAACCAAGGTGAAACATATGATTATCGGTGTACCTAAAGAAATCAAAAACCATGAATACCGTGTCGGCATGACGCCAGCAAGCGTTCGCGAACTGATTGGCCATGGCCACAGCGTGTTGGTTGAACAACAAGCCGGTATGGGTATCGGTTTTACCGATGAAGATTATCAAGCTGCCGGTGCTTCTGTATTAGCGACTGCGGCTGACGTGTTCGCACAAGCAGACATGATTGTAAAAGTAAAAGAGCCACAAGCCGTTGAACGTGCCATGTTACGTGATGGCCAAATTCTGTTCACTTACCTGCACTTAGCGCCGGATCCAGAACAAACTGCTGATTTAATCAATTCAAAAGCGGTTTGTATCGCTTATGAAACAGTCACCGATAATAAAGGCGGTTTACCGTTATTAGCGCCTATGTCAGAAGTGGCTGGCCGCATGTCAATTCAAGCCGGTGCTCGTGCTTTAGAAAAATCTTGTGCTGGTCGCGGTATGTTATTAGGCGGTGTACCTGGTGTTGCACCCGCTAAAGTCGTGGTTGTCGGTGGCGGTATGGTGGGTACTAACGCGGCGCAAATGGCCTTAGGTTTAGGTGCAGATGTTACCGTACTGGATCGTAATGTGGATGTATTACGCCGCATTAACGCTCAGTTCAACGGCGCAGTTAAGGCCATTTACTCAACTGCTGATGCCTTAGAACAAGAAGTCTTAGCCGCTGATTTGGTGATTGGTGGTGTATTAGTTCCAGGCGCAGCCGCGCCTAAGCTGATTACCCGTGACCATATCAAACGCATGAAGCCAGGCTCAGCTATTGTTGATGTGGCGATTGACCAAGGCGGTTGTGTGGAAACCTCAAAACCCACTACCCATGCCGATCCAACTTATATTGTTGATGAAGTTGTGCATTACTGTGTTGCGAACATGCCAGGTGCGGTACCACGTACCTCTACTTTCGCCTTGAACAATGCCACCCTGCCTTTCATTATTCGTTTGGCGAACAAAGGCTACAAAAAAGCCTTACAAGATGACAAGCATCTGTTAGCGGGTCTAAACGTGTACCGTGGCTTAGTAACCAACGAAAGTGTTGCTGACGCGTTAAAACTGGCTTACGTAGCGCCAGAAACCGCTATTGGTGCCTAATTAGCGTTGCCTTTAGTCTGAGCATACAGCCGGTATTTTTTACCGGCTTTTTTATTTCTGCTTGTTTTAACGATTTATTATCCGATAAAGCTATACATTCCGCTCAGACCTGTTATAGTGCTTTCCGGCCTGTAGTACAGACCTATGTAACAACTTGTTTTTGAAAACTTCGCTACACAGCTTCGCTTGTAAGTCATGTCCTGAAGATTCACGCACGTTTGGCCACATAAGTAACAGTCAGGCTAAAAGCGCATTTCGCGTTAAATAACTTTTTAAAATTTTTAGGAGTCTCTCATGGCTAAAGTAACTGGTGTAGTAAAGTGGTTCAACGCAGATAAAGGTTTCGGTTTCATCACTCAAGACAACGGCGGCGCTGACGCTTTCGTTCACTTCCGTGCTATCCAAACTGAAGGTTACAAAACCTTAAACGAAGGCCAACGTGTTGCTTTCGAAATCGAACAAGGCCAAAAAGGCCCACAAGCTGCTAACGTAACTGTACTGTAATAGTACTTTTATAACGCGCTTCTCGATTTGAGATAGTATAAAAGGTCAGCTTGCTGGCCTTTTTTGTTTCTGCCATTCCTGTTTCTACTTACCTCGTTTGTTTGCTGTTGTTTCCTCTGATATTTTATATTGCCTTGTTCTGCATTCTCGCATTCTGCTGGTTAATCACCTTCAAAGAACCACTCACTTGTAAACGTTCTTACCACTAGTTGCAAATTCACACCACCACAGGCACTTAATTTCGCCAACCTGAATAGCTTCGGTAGCTTCGGGGGCAGACATCAAGACCCTTAACGTTTTCGCCGTTGGCGAGATACTTTCTTTTGCGTCGCCAAAAGAAAGTATCCAAAGAAAATGCGACCCCACTTCCGCTCGAAAGCCCAACTGCTCATGCGCTGTCCAAGGCGAAAAGCTAACTCGCGCTATGCTTCGTCGCCGCACTCAAACACCCGTTTTCTTAAAACCTTGGCCAACGATGATCAGTCGGCTCGCTCTAAGGGGAATAAAAGCCTGAACAGTAATGGTTTTAGCAAATACCAAGTATGTTCAACTGATACTTGCGCAACCCTCTTAATCAAGCCCTAACCTATTTACGGATTAATGTGCACGATGCTTTGGAAGCCACAGAAAACTCTGAACTCTAACTGTCTTGTAAAAGCTGGGAAGTCCATAGTTGCATTTTGAGCAGCGACTGACTGAGATACATTTAGCGGGTTTTGCTTTAGTTTATGGGCAGTAAAATCCAAAAGGTACTACCTTGCCCCTCCACGGATTCATAACCAATATGGCCATTCATTCCTTCAATCAGAGCCTTGCTGATGGCAAGCCCTAAACCTGAACCTTTGACGCTTCTGATGTTACCTGAATCCGCTTGTGAAAATTTTTCAAATACGTGTGGTACAAACGCTTCTGAAATGCCAATACCCTTATCTTCGACAGAAATTTTTGCATAACCGTCTGTAATCGTGGCTTGAACTTTGACAGGGTATTTAGCCAATGAAAACTTGATTGCATTGGAAAGCAAATTAATAACCACTTGTATAAAACGATGTTCATCAACGTTGACAACAGCTTGAGCTGCAGCAGGAGAAAAATCCTTAATAAGCAGATGCTCACTATAATGAGCTACTGAATTGATGGCTTGCTCAATCAGGTCAACTAGTTGATGTGGTATAAGATTGTACGTCATTCTGCCTTCAGAGATTTTTTCTATATCGAGCAGATCATTGACTAAAAAGGCCAGTCGTTCAGTATTCTCTTGAGCTATCTTTAGTAAATAACTGACCTTAGCAGGTAGAGATTGCGTTGAGAGCAATTTGCCAGACAAAATCAACTTAATGCTGCCTAAAATTGACGTTAGCGGTGTTCGAAGTTCGTGGCTGACCGTTGAGATAAACTCGTTTTTTAAGCGTTCAACGTGTTTTCGCTCACTAATATCAATTATTTGTGAAACAAAATATAGTACCTTGCTGTCTTCGGATCTCACGGTTGAGACACACAGAATTGCATCGATAAAATGCCCCTGTTTATGGCGATATCGCTTCTCCATCTGATAGCTTTCTCGTTTTCCATCGATGGTCTCATATAAGAGTTCTAGGTCGGCTTGAAGATCGTCCGGATGGGTAATATCTTGAAATGTCAGTCGTAAAAATTCAGCTTCGGTATAACCCAGCATGTTAGAAAGGGCTGGGTTCACTTTTAACCATTGACCTTCAGTGGACACTAATGCCATGCCGATACCGGAATGATAAAAGCTGTTACTAAACGTATCTTCAACAACGCGCAACTTTTCCTGATAAGAGGCAAGTTGGCTTATATCCTGTCGAGTCCCGATAAGCGAATCGTAAGAGCCATTTTTGGTTAAATCAAACAGCTTTGCTCTATCAACCACCCAAATGTACTTGCCCGTCTTGTGCATTACCCGATAATGCATCTCGTAAGAGTGTGCCGCCATCTTAGTGCAAGCTTCAAGCTGCTTTATTGCCAAATCTTTATCGGCAGGATGAATTAAGTCTAACCATTGTTTAAATGAAAAAGGGGTTAGAACTTCTAGGGTAAAACCGAGCATTTCTGCCCATCGCTTATCAATGCGCATCTCATCTTTGTGCAAGTTCCACTCCCAGACAGCAGCATTTGCACCATCAATAATTGCCTCCATCCTGGTTCTGGCATCAACCAATTGCTGAATAGGGCTGCCTTCAGGAATAATAAAGATCACGTCACCCTGGCTATTTTTTACTGGCCTTAAACTAAATAATATCGTGGTGCGAGCGCCGTCTTTAATTAGAACTTCTGCTTCGTAGGTAACGGCCTGTCCTGAAAGCGCTTTTGCAAAGTTTTCGCGCAAGCGTTCACGCTCTAAGGTTGAGGATTGCCACCAATAACAATCCCAGAAGTACTTACCAATGACATCGTCATGTGTGATACCCGCAACTTCAACGGCAGTATTATTTGCTTCAAGCAACACGCCGTCGGTGTTTAAAAAACCAATAAAGGTAAAGGTGGAGTTAAAGATGCCGCGAAATTTGTCAGAAAGCTCAATAGGAGTCATAGTTTAAATCTTTAACTTTCTAATTAAGTTAAGAGCTTAGCTGACTGGGTTCTCCAGAGCAATGTGTTTACAACGAAAGCGTAGCTTCAGGATTAGATACCAAGACCCTTAACGTTTTGGCCGTTGGCGAGATACTTTCTTTTGCGTCGCCAAAAGAAAGTTTCCAAAGAAAATGCGACCCCACTTCCGCTCGAAAGCCCAACTGCTCATGCGTTGTCCAAGGCGAAAACGTAACTCGCGCGGCACTTCGTCGCCGCACTCAAACACCCGTTTTCTTAAAACCTTGGCCAACGATGATCAGTCGGCTCGCTCTAAGGGGAATAAAAAGCCAGAGCGGTATTCGCTTAGCTGAATAGCTTGTTTGTGCCAAAAGCAGAAGTTTACAAGTGTTTAATGCCACTTTAGTGGTTGCTATCAAACGGTGTAATTTTTGAAAAATAATTGGACTCAATAACTTCAAGTAATGCTCTATCATTTAATACATCACCTAAGGTTTTTATTAGAAAGTCATAATCAGTAAATTCGCTTTCAACCGTAAGTAATTTATTTATCCATCTCCACATATTCTCCTCACCAATAACATGTTCCAATTTGATCCAATTTGTCGGGGCATATGTGTAAAAGTACAAGTTTCTATCACCATAGCCACTTGAAGATTTTATTTCGCTAATCGGTATCAGTTTGGCATTTATTAACTCTTTAAGTTTATTGTCGACGATGTTGTTAAAGACATCTTCACCGATCAATTCTTTTGTAAGTTTTAGAGATATATATTCTGAGAATGACTCTGACAACATATCACCCAGTTCAGAATTAAACTTTCTATAAGTACCAAAATAATAATGCGCTAATTCGTGTGCTATAAAAGGCTTGAACCAATTAGATTTTTCGTCATTTATTAAATCACTTAATCCGCCTTCAGGGTGACCTACATTAACAATGCTAGGGTATGCTACAAAAAGCCAACTGTTATTTTTAGAGATTGGTGTTGTATGTATGAATACGACACTATCACCATATGGCAGATTTAGTTTTTCTTGATAAAATTTTTCAAATGATGAGATAACGTTACCAAAATCAACCATTTGCTCATTTGAAAGTCCTGTATTTAAGAAGTAGCTGCCATTTGATTTTTCTATTTCGAAATCACCTGCAAATAGCATTAATTCCACAGGATTTTCGCTAATAAACTTACCTGCTTTGCCTGAAACTGGCGAGCTACCGTTCAGGTAAATTGATTTACAATCAGTACATTTAACCTCAATGTCATATGTCACGGAATCAAACCTGACATCCTTATCAATGTCATAAAGGACTGGATACCACGATGCTTGCATCCCGTCGGATCTTAATGTTTTTCCGTTAAATGCAATATTTCCTTTCCAGTCACCATGTTGGCTTGCTTTATCCATATCTGAAATCACAGGAAATTTACCTGTATACTTAAAGCTTAGTGACTTCGGGAGAAACTTTTCTTTACCACTATTATCAGGAAGATAGTATCCGAAGCTTTCGTATGAATATTCCTCATTGTATTTTTTCCGGAAAGCATAATTGAAGCTATCGTCTTTATCTCTAAAGTATTCAATGTTTAAACCAGAGTTAATAAAGATGTAGTAATTTTTGATTTTTGGGATGTTGCTGAGTTTTAGTTCAGCTTCAATTGTTCCCTTCTCAATTGAAAGGATTAAAGTACCAGATAGTTTAAGGGGTTCTGCAAATGCTGATGTTGAGAATAATACAAGAATAAAAAATAATGTGTTTTTCATAAACGTCCATTTCATGCGGGTATTTTAGTAAACTGAGGTAAGTCAAACCTGAAAATATTTGCCTAATTTTCTCATCTTGTCTCAGGCTTCCATACGCACTTTTAGCTGATAGGCAACAAAGTGTCAATTATGGGTTTATAAAGCTCATAATCTTAAATGCGATTGCTGATAATTTTTAGTACTTACGAAAGATTGTTTATCTCTCTTAGATGCCGGTCTGCTGAGTAAGAAATCAGTGGTAGCTTCGGGGTTAGATAACAAGACCCTTAACGTTTTCGCCGTAGGCGAAAACGTTGTTTACTTATAAGTTATTGAAGATATGCGCATAGACATTTTGGTGTGGCAGGTATTTCTGTTGATCGCTCAAAGCAGTAATAATCTTAAAACCGAAATACGCCTGTGTCTGATGCGCTTTTAAATCCCATTACGTTGCAAGCCGCAACGTGGGTCGAATTTTCTTTGGTGACTTTCTTTTGGCGAAACAAAAGAAAGTTACTCGCCAACGGCGAAAAAGTTGTTTCTTTAATACGTTATTGCGGACATGCGCATAAACATTTTGGCGCAGCAGGAATGCCTGTTCTTCGCTCTAAGCAGCATCCTGCTGCCATCACTAAACAACGCTATTAGCTAAACTATTTCGACACAACAGCAAACAACAGACATAAAAAAGCCCGCAAACAGCGGGCTTTCTAAATGGCACAAAAATTATTTTGCGATTGGCAAGGTTGGGTATTTAATACCCGCCATTTCATTCATTACGCGAGTAACCTGCACACTGTAACCAAACTCGTTATCGTACCATACGTATAACACACAGCGATCACCGTCTACGATTGTCGCTTGCGAGTCCACTACCCCTGCGTAGCGCGAGCCTACTAAGTCAGAAGACACGATTTCGGTTGAACTGGTAAAATCGATTTGATCTTGCAGTTCAGAGAACAGTGACGTGCGCTGTAAGAAATCGTTTAGCTCATCTTTGTTGGTTTCACGATTCAAGTTTAACGATAAAATCGCCATTGACACGTTAGGCGTTGGCACACGGATCGCATTACCGGTTAACTTACCTTTTAACTCAGGCAAGGCTTTAGCCACCGCACTGGCGGCACCCGTTGAAGTTAACACCATATTTAACGGTGCGGCACGGCCACGGCGATCGGCTTTGTGGAAGTTATCAATCAAGTTTTGATCGTTGGTGTAAGAATGCACGGTTTCTACGTGACCATTGCGAATACCGTACTCATCTTGCAGTGCTTTTAATACCGGCGTTATGGCGTTAGTGGTACAACTGGCTGCAGAAACAATTTTATGCTCTGGCGTGATCATATGCTGGTTAACACCATATACCACGTTCGGTACTTCACCTTTAGCCGGTGCGGTAATTAATACGCGAGCCGCACCTTTGCTTTGCAAATGAATGGATAATTCTTTATCGTCTTTAAATATACCGGTGTTATCGACGATCAGCGCGTTATCAATACCGTATTGGGTATAATCAACTTGCTCTGGAGAGTTGGCGTAAATCACTTTGATAAAAGTACCGTTAGCTTTAATGCCTTGGTTCTCTTCATCGACAGTAATGCTGCCATTGAAAGGGCCATGAATAGAATCGCGACGTAACAAGCTGGCGCGTTTTTCTAAGTCACCTTTTTTACCACCACGTACCACTATCGCTTTTAAACGTAATTTACTGCTAGGGCCTGAACGCTCTAACATTAAGCGGGCAACTAAGCGGCCAATTCGACCGAAACCATAGAGCACAACATCGACGGGTGTCACTTGATCTTCGTGATCAAGAATATCCGCTAGCTCTTGAGCTAAATATTGCTCAAGCGTTAGGCCTGTTGCATTGTCTTTGTATAAATAGGCGTAAGCCAATTTACCAATATCTACCCGACCGGGTGCCAAATTCATTTTACTGATGGCTTCTAATAACGGAAAACTCTCACGAAGGCGTAATTTTTGGCCTTCGAACCGCTCTACTGTTTTATGCGCTTTGATAATATCAATGGTGGTAGCATTAACTAAAGGCCGTCCATAGATGACCACCTCGATGCCTTTATTACGATAAAGCCGACCAATGATAGGTAACATGTTTTCGGCGTATTCCTGGCGTTCCTGCCAGCTTTTTTGATACTGTTCTGCGTGTGATAGGGTCATTATTAGGCCTTTTACTTCAATAAAATGAATTAATCGGTGTGCCTATGCCGCTTTTCTGTAGGATACAGCGGTTTTTATAAGGCGGCCTATTGTAATTGATTATGAAACCCTACCACAACACTTACAGCTTAAATATAGGCTTAAGTCTTATGGGTGAAAGTTAATGCAGCAGAATTAACACAGTAACGCTGCCCGGTTGGCGCAGGCCCGTCTTCAAACACATGGCCTAAGTGGGCATCGCAATTATTGCAAACAATTTCAATGCGCTGCATACCATGGCTATGGTCTTCTTCATAACGTACCTTCCCCGCTAACGATTGATAAAAACTGGGCCAGCCGCACCCGGAATCAAATTTCGTGCTGGCATTAAATAATTCTGCACCGCAACAGACACAGTGATAAGTGCCTGCGGCGGTATGGTGTAATAATTCACCCGTGAATGGATATTCTGTGCCTTTTAAGCGCGTCACCCGAAATTGCTCTTCGGTTAAACGCTGCCGCCATTCTGCTTCTGATAATTTCATTTGATGATCCTGTATTATCTAATAACACTGACATCAATATACGCTGCGCGCTGCGCTTAGCTCAATCAGTTTGTCTCTAACCTGGCTAAAAGCATAAGGATGGCCAATGGCTGCTGCTTTAAAACAAGCTTATAGCAAAATGAATCAACAAAACTGGTTAGCTGCAAGCATTGTGTAAGTAGGCTTAGCCAACATTACACAGCCGTTACGACATGACTTAACGATAGCACTTATCGATGCGCTAGTTAGCTATTTGTTGAGGTAAATCAATACTAACGGGTAGCCCATCGACTGGCCTTAAGGTAAATTAGACACTTATAGATGAAAACCTTATTAAAAGTAATGTGTTGCTTAGCATAGGGTTTTAATGCAACAAGGCTTACCCTTAGCCGATACGTTTGGCAGTGCGATGGGATTGTCTTAGCGCGTTGCCTTTTTTGCAAAAATAATGATTAAAAAGCCCTTAGCGCTGTTTCAATTAGCAGCCAAAGCTACATCAACAAAATACTAAACATATGATTTAAGTTAATTAAATTGTTGGCCGCGTTCTTGCTAATACCTAGTGCCTACAACTATAACTCTTTATGACGAGGTCATTATGCAACAGGTCATTCGCAACGCTTTAACCGTAGCCGCTATCGGCGCTACCACATTATCCGGTCATCTGGCAGCTGACAGCAAAGCCGTGTCTTTAACCTTACCCTCTATCACTGTTTACGGTAAGGCCGAAGTGCAACTGGCTCATACCGATAAAGGCTTATTACGCTACACGAAACAAGGCTCGCAACTCGATAGCCCTTTCAGCCGCTTGGGTGTTCGAGGTGAGCAAGTCTTAAATGAACATATTACCGCTTTTTTTACCTATGAAGTTGAAGTGCGTGGTTTTGATGAGGCTAACACCGTCAGCCCTTTTTCATCACGTAACACTTTTGTCGGGATCAAAGGACAGTTTGGCCAATTGATTGCCGGACGCAACGATACGCGTTTGAAAACCAGTGAAGGCGGCATTGATCAATTTAATGAAACCAGTGGAGATATCGCGCAAATCTTACCTGGCCAAGATCGCTTAGGCGACAGCTTGACCTATATCTCACCGAGTTATCAAGGTTGGACACTGTCGGCAAGCTATGTGCTTGGCCAAGACAATGAAGTGCAAAATGGTAAAGATGGCGTCGCTATCAGCTTGGCTTATGGGGATCGAGGCTTAAAAAAACAGCCTTACTACATCACGCTGACTCGAGCACAAAGTTTAAATGGCTTAGATGCGACGCGTTTATTGTGGCAACAAAAACTGGGTGACTTTACTTTAGGCTCATTACTGCAATACAGTGAACAAAGTGAGGGCGACCGTAAAGGTACGGGCGGTTATATCAGCCTGCAGTATGCCGCTGGCGATTGGCAACCCAAGCTACAACTTGGCCGTGATACTTCAGAAATCAGACAACAGAGTGCTGCAAATCACTATACTGCAGGTGTCGATTATCTGTTTAATAGCCAGAGCAAAGCGTATTTCTTTGTTACCCAGTTAGCGTTGACCGATGAGACTGACACCTCGATCGCGTTAGGTCTGCAATACCGTTTCTAGGAGCTCATCATGAAAGTTAACGAAACGAAAACCCCATTTTTGGCGCTGCTGATTGGCCCATTGTTGATGCTCATCACCTTAGTGCTACCCGCACCTTTTGGTATGAATGAACCTAGCTGGTTAGTTATAGGTTTAACTGCTTGGATGGCCAGTTGGTGGATCAGTGAAGCCGTTCCCATCCCTGCCACGGCTTTTTTACCTTTACTGGTGGCCCCTTTACTCGATTTAAATGGTTTAAGCGCCGTAGCACAGTCTTATGCCCATCCATTGATCTTTTTATTCTTGGGCGGATTTATCATCTCGATCGCCATGGAACGTTGGTCTTTGCATACACGTATCGCCCTACATACCATGCTGATTGTGGGCAGTAAACCAAGCCAGCAGATTGGCGGTATTATGTTAGTCACGGCGTTCTTATCTATGTGGATGTCGAACACGGCAACCGCGGTAATGATGTTACCCATTGCACTGTCTATTACTCGCATGTTAGAGCAAGATAAACAACCCACCGAAAATGACTTTAGCAAGGCCATTTTACTAGCCGTGGCCTATGCTGCCTCGATTGGCGGTTTAGCAACCTTAATTGGTACACCTCCTAACGCTTTTATGGCCGCGTTTTTACAAGATACCTACGGCATTCGTATTGGTTTTGTCGAGTGGATGATTGTGGGGTTACCGCTGACCGTAGTCATGTTGTTCGGTTGTTGGTTATGGCTAACCAAATTTGCTTATAAACTCGACCAGGTTAAGATTGCCAATACCCGTAACTTATTCCACCAAAAGTTGATTGTGCTAGGTAAGATGCAGCGAGGTGAAAAAGCGGTACTGATTATTTTCGCCCTGACCGCGTTACTGTGGATCACACGTCCGTTTTTAGTCAAGCTCACCGGTTTACCATTAGATGACACCATCATTGCGATGCTCGCAGCGGTATTAATCTTGGTGTTGCCTTTGGATAGTAAAAACACCCGCATTTTAACTTGGGAAGAAACCAAGCAGTTGCCTTGGGGGATCTTAATGTTATTTGGTGGCGGTTTAAGCCTCGCCGCGCTGATCAGTAAAAGTGGTTTAGCCAGTTATATCGCTGAACAAGTGATGTTACTCGACAACATGCCGCTGTGGCTGATGGTGGTGCTCGTGACGACTGTTATCGTATTTTTGACCGAAGTCACCAGCAATACCGCGACAGCAGCAGGCTTTTTACCCTTGCTAGCGCCCATATCGTTAGCCATGTCAGGCTCGCCAATTACCTTGGTGATCCCAGCTGCCATTGCGGCCAGTTGTGCCTTTATGATGCCGGTAGCCACCCCGCCCAATGCCATTGTCTTTTCATCTGGCCATTTACGCATTGCAGACATGGTTAAAGCCGGTTTTGCTTTAAATCTCTTTGCCGTCTTGGTGGTGAGTTTAACCAGCTTGTTTTTAGCGCGCTGGGTGTTTGCGTTTTAATTTGTAAACGTTGATAACGCTCAGGTTGTAGGCTATATCAGCTGCAACCTGAGCGAATAACCCAGCGTTAGTTTAATCGATAGCCCGCTAATAACTGCTCCAATGTTTTAGCCATCTTACCTAAATCCTGACTCGCCTCACGTAACCCCTCGGCTTGCTGATGACTCGCATTAACCGCTTGTGCGATGTGTTCCATATGCTGATTAATCCCTCCGGCAACCGTCGCCAACTCTTCGGTAGCGCTCGCTAACTGATCGTTGACATCTGTGATCTGAGAAACGGCACCATTAATGCCATTTAAGGCATGACTGGCTTGTGTAGAACGTGCCACAGTGGCTTGCATTTCTTGTTGGCTTTGTTGCATCGAATCGATAGCACGTTGCGTATTGCGTTGGATTTCACTGACACGCTGACTAATATCCTGCGTGGAGCTAGCAGAACGACTCGCCAGCGTTCTGACTTCATCCGCCACCACCGCAAAACCACGCCCTTGCTCGCCGGCACGTGCCGCTTCTATTGCGGCATTTAAGGCTAATAAATTAGTCTGTTCAGCAATAGCGCCAATCACATCTGTTACTGCACCAATTTGCTCACTGCTCTTAGATAATTCGGTGATAACCTTGGCCACGTCTTCTAATTTGTGGCCTAAATGCTCAACTGCCGCTCGGGTTTCGTTTACAGCCAGATCACCGGCAGCTGTTTGCCGATCGGCATCACGTGCTGATTGTGCCGCAGTAGTGGCATTTCGAGCCATATCATCACAGGTGGTACTCATTTGATGCACGGCTGTAGCAACCTGTGCGGTTTGATCCATTACGCCCTGTAAAGATTGCTGACTTGTTTGACTGGACTGATCCAGAACCTCAGCCTGCTTGTTTAAGCCAGCGACTAACTGTTGTTGTTGCAGCATTAATTCGCGTAAGCGTTTCACTAACAAAGCCACAGCAGCTAAAAGGCTGTTTTCATCTTGCGGTTTTAGGCTAATGTCTGCGGTGAAATCACCATTGCTGATCTGCTGTACAATATTACGGGTGTAAATAACTTCCCCGCCTAACTGCGTTAGCAACCAACGTCTGACATATAAAGAAAATACCAAGGTGATCAACAAAACCATGCCAATCACCAGTGCTAAGTTCAGGCTGTTTTGCCAAAAAGTTTCTTCTACATCATCGATGTAAATACCAGAACCTAATACCCATCCCCAGTCGTTATCGGCTGCCACGTAGGATAACTTGGGATAGCGCTGCTCAGAAGCACCGCCCCCCACCAAGGGCTTCGTCCATTGATATTCCACAAAACCCGAGCCATATTGGGCAACGGTATCAATAATCGCAACAAACAAGTTTTTATTCGATAATGTTTGCTGTTGTTCGCCATCGGCACTGCGCATCAGGGTAGCGTAATCAAAACTAGCACGATTTAAAACGGTTCCTTCCAGTGCAGGCACAGTGGGATGCATGATCATGTTGGGAAAAGGACGGGAAAGATCATTAATCCAAAGGTATTCAACGGTATCATAACGAATGGCTTTGATGGCTTGTAAAGCGGCTTGCTGGGCTTGTGCTGTCGTCAAATCACCCTGTTTTGCTTGTTGCTGATAATGTTTAACGATAGAAGAGGCCACCTCTACCACTGCCACGACGCGTTGTTCGCGACCTTCCATTAAATGATGATGTAAGGTTTGTAACGATACCCATGCCACTAACATAAAACCGACTAATGCTAACAGCGGCAACATTAATAAACGCCCCGCAGCTGTTGACCAAAAATTCATCTATCTACTCCCTGCGATCCAAAATCAAAATAACCACGCTTAAGATTAACCCACTTAGCATAGTCGGCAAACGCAAAAACCTGCAACAATTTAATGTGTTACCCCTGTTAACTCTGTAAACTTGTTTTTGCACAACCTTATCCATTTATCACCATAAAAAAAACCCACTGCAGCGAACAAACTGCAGTGGGTTTTCTTTGTTATCGGTGCTGAACACCGCGATAAACTAGCTTAATTCGACTTTGAGTTCAGCGATAACGGCTAAGGCTTTAGCACAGGCTTTATCAGTATCGTCAGCCAAGGCTAATGCCAACCCCATGCGCCGCTCGCCTTGAACTTCGGGCTTACCAAAAATACGCAGTTCCGTATCGGGCTGCATTAATGCCGCCGCACCAATATGATATTGAATATTTTGGCTGTGCCCAGGCACTAATAACACCGCCGAGGCAGCTGGGCCGTAGTGTTTAATGCTAGGAATAGGTAAACCCAAGATCGCACGAGCGTGCAGTGCAAATTCACTTAATTGCTGTGAAATCAAGGTAACCATACCGGTATCGTGTGGCCGCGGTGACACTTCGCTAAACCATACTTCATCGCCTTTAACAAAAAGCTCAACGCCAAATAAGCCTTTACCCCCCAAGGCTTGCACCACAGCGGTAGCGTACTGTTGGGCTTTTTGCGCAGCGACAACCGACATCTGTTGAGGTTGCCAGCTTTCACGATAATCGCCTTGCTCTTGCCGATGGCCAATCGGATCGCAGAACTGAATGCCTGAAATAGAATTTACCGTCAGTAAGGTAATTTCATAATCAAAATCAACAAACCCTTCGACAATGATACGGCCTTTACCGGCACGGCCACCTTCTTGCGCATGAACCCATGCTGCTTCAACATCGGCATCGCTGCGTAATACGCTTTGCCCTTTGCCAGAAGAAGACATAATCGGTTTGACCACGCAGGGATAACCTATCGCAGCCACCGCGGCCAGATAACCGGCTTTATCGCTGGCAAATTGATAAGCTGAGGTAGGTAACTGCAAGGTTTCTGCAGCTAAACGGCGGATCCCTTCGCGGTTCATGGTTAAATTAACCGCTTGAGCACTCGGTACCACATTAAAACCTGCGGCTTCCAGTTCCAGCAGCACCGACGTCGCTATCGCCTCTAGCTCTGGCACAATTAACGCCGGCTTTTCCGTGATCACCAACTGTCGCAGTGCGGCATTGTCGAGCATCGAGATCACCACCGCTTTATCGGCAACTTGCATGGCAGGAGCATTCGGATAACGATCAACCGCTACCACTTCGCAGCCATAACGCTTTAATTCTAAACACAATTCTTTTCCTAACTCACCAGCGCCCAATAACAATACCTTAGTGCTGCTGCTTGAGCCGGGTGTTCCAATGACAACGTTCATTTTACTTTCACCATTGGCCGTTCAGGACGACTCCAATCAACATGATAGGTTTTACCCTTGGTTTTATCCGTGCGCTCAAAGGTATGAGCACCAAAGAAATCACGCTGGCCTTGTAATAAGTTTGCCGGTAACACCGCGGTGCGGTAAGCATCATAATAACTTAGCGCCGAACTTAACGCGGCAACCGGGATCCCCGCCAGCGACGCGTTGGCCACGGCCTTGCGCCAGTTTTGTTGATACACTGAAATTTGCTTTGAGAAAAACGGATCCAACAGCAGGTTTTCCAACTCGTCGTTTCGCTCGTAAGCTTCAGTGATCGATTGTAAAAACACCGCTCGGATAATACAGCCCGCACGCCAAATCTTAGCGATTTCGGCAAAATTTAACTGCCAACCATGCTCGGCCGCAGCCGTTTTCATCAGATGAAAGCCCTGCGCATACACGCAAATTTTGGCACAATACAAAGCATCATGCAGTGCTTGGATCATGTCGGCTTGCTGTTCTTCTGAGAATAAATTTTGAGCAGGACCGGCCAGTACCGTTGCAGCTTTCACCCGTTCAGCTTTTAAGCCAGAAATCGCACGGGCATATACCGCTTCAGCGATGGTGGGCGCGGGGCTACCTAATTGTAAACTGCTCACGGCAGTCCACAGGCCCGTGCCTTTTTGACCGGCCTTATCTAGAATAACATCAACCAGCGGTAAGCCGGTTTCGCTGTCTTTGGTGGCTAAGACTTGGGCACTGATATCCATTAAATAACTGTGCAGTGGGCCATCATTCCATTGCACGAAAATCTCACCAATGGCCGCCGCCGACATGCCTAACACATCTCGCATCACCTGATAGGCTTCGCAAATCAGCTGCATATCGGCATATTCGATACCGTTGTGCACCATTTTGACATAATGGCCAGAACCACTGGGGCCAATATAGGCCGCACAAGGTTCACCTTCGGTTACGGGATTACCCGGCTCAAAGCGTTCGATGGGTTTACCGGTGGTTGGATCCACTTTGGCGGCAATCGCTTGCCACATCGGTTTAATGCGGGTCCACGCGTAAGGATCGCCACTGGGCATGAGAGATGGGCCGAACCGAGCACCCACTTCACCACCAGATACGGCCGTGGAGAAAAAGATAAATTTACCTTCGTAGCTTTTTTCTCGCGCGACAGTATCCGTCCACAGACTGTTACCGGTATCGACTACGATGTCATCGGCTTGAATACCGGCATCGATCAATTTATGACACACATCGTCAACGGCTTTGCCCGCAGGCACGGATAACACTATTAGGTGAGGCGCAGATAAGCGTGATAACAATTCGGTATACGAGCTACACCCGACAACTCGGGGGCCTTTATCGCCTTGCTCTGCCGCATCTTGTGCTAACACAGCCTCTAATTTCTGGTTATCAAGGTCAAAAGCCGCCACTCGATAGCCGTTATCTGCCAGGTTGAGAATAAGGTTTTTACCCATTACCCCTGCCCCAACAAAACCAATTTCACACAGAGTTGTGCTGTCTGTCATCTAACGATCCTTAACAACGTTGAAAGCGCGCAAACTGGCGCGGGTCGAAAAATGCCGCGCATTATAGGCTATTAGCCAGCATAAACCTACTGCCAGACCGATAAGCTATAAGCGCTTTGCAACCACTTATCTTTACGCACCGCTGTAGTAGGCGTTAAACCGTCATTCACTGAAGTGTCGAACAATAAGTTGCGTAAGGGCGCCGGAATGCTAACCGCTTGATTTTTATCCGATGCATTTAAGATGCATAACAAACGTTGACCGCTATTGTCATTAACAATATCCACCATGCAACTGTGCCGATCAGATTCATGCCAATTCGGCTCGGTCATATCGGTGCCATCCATTAAATACCAATGCACGTGGTGTTTATCACCATGTTTTTGGTAGTTATCGTCTAATAAGCTGATTTGCTGTAAACAACATAATGACTGGCGCATTTTCAGCATTTGTTGCACAAATTTCAGAAACTTAGTGGCGGGCCCATCTAACTGCCAATTTAACCAAGAAATCGGATTATCTTGGCAGTACGCATTGTTATTGCCATGCTGAGTATGACTTAGCTCGTCGCCGCCTAACCAATGGATCATCCCTTGGCTAAGCACTAAAGTGGCAACCAAATTACGCCGATGTTGATTACGGGCATTAATAATGGCTTGATCCGAGGTCACACCTTCAGCACCATGATTCTTACTCAGATTATGGCCGTGACCATCGCGGTTTTCTTCACCGTTTAGCCAATTGTGTTTGTCGTTGTAACTGACTAAATCTCTGAGTGTAAAGCCATCGTGATAGCTAATATAGTTCACACTGCAGCTGGCGGGCTTATGATGTTTTTGAAAAATATCGCGCGAGCCCAATAAGCGTGTAGCAAATTCGGGGAGCACCCCTTGGTCGCCACGCCAAAACGCCCGAAAAGTATCACGGCATTTATCATTAAGCTCAGACCAGTGCGCCGGAAATTGCCCCAAATGATAGCCAAAAGGCCCGACATCCCAAGGCTCCGCGATCAGCTTAGCTTTACTGATCACCGGATCTTGCGCGACGATTTGAAAGAAAGCCGCAAACGGATTGTAGCGTTTAAACTCCCGGCCCAGTGTCACCGCTAAATCAAAGCGAAAACCATCTACCTGCATCTCGGTTAACCAATAACGCAAGGCATCCATTATCATACGCTGCATCATCGGATGCGATACATTCAAGGTATTGCCACACCCTGTAAAATTACAATAATTCTGGTAATCGATCATTTCGCCATGGCTATGAAACAGATAATACTGCCGATTGGCTAAACCACGAAAACTAAGCACTGGGCCATCTTCACCCGCTTCGGCCGTGTGATTAAACACCACATCTAAAATAACTTCTAAGCCATGTTGATGCAGGGTGCGCACCATGGTTTTGAACTCGGCTACCGCATCTTCGTACTGATAACGCGGTTCCGGTGCAAAAAAATTCAGCGGGTTGTAACCCCAATAATTGGTTAAACGTAACGCACTGAGCCGCGGCTCGGCCATAAAAGAAGCCACCGGCAATAATTGCACCGTGGTAATGCCTAGCGCTAACAGATGTTTAATAATCGCCGGATGACACAAGCCCAAATAGGTCCCGCGCAAATGTTCAGGCACATCGGGATGTTGCATGGTCATGCCTTTGACATGCGCTTCATAAATGACGGTTTTTTCTCGAGGGATCGCAGGTTTAACACTATCTTGCCAGTCAAATGGAGCCTGTTCTAACACCCCTTTCGCTAAAGAATAATGACTGTGGCTAGCGTACTGGCGTTCTTGCCAAATTTGTGGCCGATTTAACTTGCGACAATAAGGGTCAAGTAATAAACGCTCTTTATCAAAACGTAAACCAGCATCCGGAATAGTGGGCCCAGCCGCTTTTAGCGCATATAAAGAGCCCTGCTCAATACCACTGACCGCCACATGCCAGATCTCACCAGTACGGCCTTGAAAGGGGATCTCGGCAAGCAACTCTTCGGTGTCGGGCAGAAACAAACACAAGGTCAGTTCACTGGCATCTGGAGCATACACAGCAAAATTCCACGTTTCTGCTTGCACTAAACTCGCCCCTAACGGACTCGGCTGGCCAGCAGACATTTTTAACAACCCAATGACGGCGGTCATGGTATTTCCTTAGATTTTTTGTCGAATGTATAACGTCGATAATGGCGGTAAATCTAACACGATACTACAAGCCTGACCGTGCATAGCCTGCTCAAGCGCTAGCAAAGGTGCTTGCTGCACCGGATAGTTACTGCCCCAGTAATGTTCGCTATCGGTATTTAAAATGATTTCGTATTCACCGGCCTGTGCCACACCTAAACAAAAAGCATTGCGTGGAACCGGGGTGAAATTACTGACCACATAGACCCGCTCGCCTGCGGCATCTTGCCGAAACAAGCTTACGGTACTGTGTGCAGCATCCTGATGATCTAACCAACCAAAACCGGCGGTGTCATAATCTAATTGGTACAAGGGCGTATGGCCGCGATAGGTATGGTTTAGATCACGAAACAACTGCTGCATACCGCGATGTTTATCAAAGCTCAGTAAATGCCAATCCAGGCTTTGTGAGTGCGACCATTCTCGCGCTTGCGCAAACTCAATGCCCATAAAATTCATTTTCTTACCCGGATGGGCAAACATAAAGGCTAAAAAGGCACGCATATTGGCCGCTTTTTGCCATTCATCACCCGGCATTTTTTCTAACAAACTGCCTTTACCATGCACGACTTCATCATGCGATAACGGTAAAATGAAGTTTTCATTATAGGCATAGACCATTGAAAACGTCAGATCGCCATGATGATACTGCCGATAAGCCGGATCTTTACTGATATAGCGCAAGCTGTCATTCATCCAGCCCATATTCCACTTAAAGCCAAAGCCTAAGCCGCCACTATCAGTGGGTCGTGATACTTGAGGAAACGAGGTCGACTCTTCCGCAATGGTCATCGCTAAAGGGAATTTGCTATACACTTCACGGTTAAGCCATTGAAACAAACTAATGGCTTCATAGTTATGATTACCCCCATCAATGTTTGGCACCCACTCTCCCGCATTACGCGAGTAATCCCAATACAACATCGAGGCCACGGCATCCACACGGATCCCATCAATGTGGAAGTGTTCGAGCCAATAAATCGCACTCGCCACTAAAAACTGTCGCACATAGTCTTTACCAAAGTCATAAATGCAGGAGTTCCAATCTGGGTGCCAGCCACGACGCGGATCTTCGTATTCGTATAAACAACTGCCATCAAACCGTGCTAAGCCATGGCCGTCTTCAGGGAAGTGCGCCGGAACCCAATCTAAAATCACGCCAATACCGGCCTGATGGCAAGCATCGACAAAGGCTTTAAAGTCATCTGGATGACCAAAGCGGGAGGTCGGCGCAAATAAGCCCAATGGCTGATAGCCCCAAGAACCATCAAAGGGGTGTTCCATAATCGGCATCAGTTCGATGTGGGTATACCCCATCTCAAGCACATAAGGAATTAACTGTGCAGCAAGCGCTTGATAACTCAGCGGGGCATTGTCGCTGTCACGACGCCAAGAGCCTGGATGCACCTCATAGATGCTCATCGCACTTTGATAGACATTGCCAGACTTTCGTGTTGTCCAGTTTTGATCTTGCCACTGATAAGCGGCATGATCATAAACTAAGGAAGCATGTGACGGATATTGCTCAGCGTAAAACGCCAGCGGATCGGCTTTGTGTGGTAATAAATGGCCGTGTTTATCTTTTACTTCAAATTTATAACGAGTGCCAGTGGCGATTTCAGGCATCACTAATACCCAATGCCCGCATTCGGTGCGCTCCATCGGATGACAACGGCCATCCCAATGGTTCATGTCACCCACCAAACTGACGGTGCTGGCATCCGGCGCGTACACGGCAAAGCGAGTCGCCGGTAGGCTTTTACCGGCAAAATCTAAAGTGATCAGCTGAGCGCCTAACTGGCGGTATAAATTTTCTGGCTGGGAATGCACAAAATGCACAGCATGATAGGCTTGCTCAGTAAACTGATAGGGATCAACCAACCGGTATGGGTGTTGTCCTTGCTTAACTTGAAGATAATAAGGCACGGCTTTACGTTTTCTCGGCTGCGCCAGTTCAAACACGCCCGGGCAGCCTATCACTGCAGCTAATTGCCCTAAGCTTTTATCGGTATTAGCATCAAAAGCTTCAACTTCACTCGCATGAGGTAGATAGCAGCGTAACACTAAGCCTTTATTTATATTGTCTGGTTGCATTAACTGCCAACCCAAAACACTAAAGGGCTGTCTGCAGCGCGCTTGTGCAAAAAACGTTAAGTTCATTACCTTGTCCTTATCTTATTATTGTTGCTTAATCCTGAGTCAACACGATTACTGGCCTTTACGGCGAAGTGCGAGTTGCTTTAATAATTCATTGATCGGTGCTTCGGTGGTCCATTGCTCAAGATCACGGCTTAATTTACGCCGCCAGTTTGGATATTCATTACTGGTGCCAGGCACATTGACCGGTTGCGTCATCTCTAGCCAGTCTTCGATTTGTAAACATAATAATTGTGAACTGCCACTGGCTAAATGTTGCTGTAAGGCAAAATTGAGTACCCGGTCCATGGCTAGCTGATCGACACTACGGGGGTAATCAGCGGGTAGCAAGTTATGGCCATGCAAAGAATCTAAAATACGTTGTTTATTGTGATGACGCTGATGATAAAGCTGCTCTAATTGCGCTTCATCTTGATATAACCCGAGCGCTTTGCCCAGTTTTAAATCTTCACAATGCCAAAAACCAATTAAGGTCGGCAAGTCATGCGTACTGAGTGTCGCCATTGCTTGTTGCGGGTAGTGTGCTGGCGAAATATAGCCACCATCGGCAGCTGTTTCAAAAAAGAATACCCGATAAGAGTACATGCCAAATTGCTGTAATAACTCGCGAATACCGTCTGGCACCGTACCTAGGTCTTCACCAATAATCACCGCCTGTTGCCGCTGACTCTCTAAGGCTAAGATCCCGAGCAAATCCATAATAGGATAATACACATAAGCACCGCCACCGGCATTAGTTGCGGCCTTAGGTACCCACCACAACCGCAGAAGCGCCATCACATGGTCAATGCGCAGCGCCCCCGCGTTTTGCATATTACTGCGAAATAAATCAATCATCGGCTGGTAAGCTTGCTGATATAACTGATAAGGCTTCATTGGTGGCAGCCCCCAGTTTTGTCCGGCAGGCCCTAATGGATCTGGCGGAGCACCTACGCTGGCATCACGACAATATAACTCAGGGTTGCCCCAAATCTCAGTAGACGCTTCGCTGACGCCCACGGCCAGATCGCGATATAAACCTAGCAACATGCCACTGTCTTTAGCCAGTTGCTGGGCTTGCGCTAATTGCTCTGTGGCCAGAAATTGCAGGTAACAATAAAAATCGAGTTCCGCCGCGTGATCTTGGGCAAATTGCAGTACTGCGGTATCGGTAGGATCACGGTATTGTTCTGGCCAATTTGGCCACCCCCAATATTGTGAATCTTGCTGATACAGCCAAGCATGTAGCGCATCATATAAGGCTAGCTGCTGTAAGCTCTCACCGCCATCGGCTTTAAACTTTGCAAACGCAGTCAGTAGTTTTGACTGTTTTGAGCTTTGTGTTTGCAGCCACTGATATAAGCTTTTTAATACAGGCAGTTTTAACGTCATTACGGTGGGGTAATCCACCCAGTCTGCGGCACGCACCGCTTTTAATTTCTCCTGAAATGCGGTGTCTTTAACTTGCTGTTGTGCAGCAGCACATTGCGCATAGCCCGGCACAGCCGTAACATCAAGATAAATAATATTTAACCAACGCCGCGAAGACGGGCTATAAGGGCTGGCATTATCGGCAATGGCGGGATAAAGCGCATGAATAGGATTTAACCCAACAAAATCAGCACCATGCGCCCCAAGATAACGCACTAAATTATTCAGATCAGTAAAATCACCAATGCCCCAATTTCGCGCTGAACGCAGCGCATATAATTGAATTGCCGTGCCCCACTGTTTTTGTTCAGTAAAGGCAGGTGGTTGATAACAGCGCTCAGGCGTAATAATCAGTTTTTGACTGACTGACAATTCTGTGCCGGCGCAGGTTAGGATCAACTGATGATAACCTAACGGCAATGCCCCATCGAAGACATGTAAATATTGCTGATATTCTTCCTCTTGCAGCACGGTCACTTGCGTTAGCTCACCATTAACCGGCGTTAACGGATAATCCGTTACCTTGCCCTGCTCGGTGATCAGCTGCAAAACAAAATCTGTGTTAGCCAAGGCTAATGGCACTTGCACTTCAAGTTGCCATTGCTCTGCAACTTGCTGAACAGAAACAGGGGCAATTAACTGCTGCCAAAAATCGAGTTGTCGTTCAAGTAATTCTGTGCGGGTCGCGTCCTCATCTGCAACCGGGTAACCCATTGCGGCTAATAAGGCTAATTGATTGACTTCGCTGACTTCTGTCGGCTGGCCCCAGGCATCATTAAAATGTGTTTCGATACCATTAAAAGCGATAAGTTGTGCCCGTAAAGCTGCGTCCATTGGAATTCCTTGGCAAATTAGAACTAATATAAAGCATTCTAAGCGGCATAGATGCCGATGTCATGAGCTAATTTATGTCATAAAATTACAAAAAAGCCAACAAAACAGTTTTCAAGCTTGAAAACTGTGGCAAAAAATGTAATTTTACTACATATTATGTTGATATTACTTTTTCAAACTTAGTCTAGCACTTAACAGCGGGGTTCTTATGTCAATTCGTGTTGCTATAAACGGTTTCGGCCGTATCGGTCGTAATGTACTACGCGCACTCTATGAGAGCAGCAAAAATTACGATATTAAAGTGGTTGCCATTAACGACTTAGGTGATGCGTCAATTAATGCTCATTTATTAAAATATGATACTGCCCATGGCATTTTCGCGGCTGACGTTAAGCATGATGAGCGAGCTATCTATGTTAATAACGATGAGATCCGCACGTTAAGCGTTCGTAACCCTGCCGATTTACCTTGGGCTGAGCTGAAAGTAGATGTCGTACTAGAATGTACTGGTCTGTTTACTGATCGTAAAACGGCTGGCGCGCATTTAACCGCAGGTGCCAAGAAAGTGATTATTTCTGCACCTGGTAAAGATGTCGATGCAACGGTTGTTTATGGTGTTAACCATCAGATTTTAACGCCAGAGATGAACATTATCTCTAACGCATCTTGCACCACTAACTGTTTAGCGCCGATTGCTAAACCGTTATATGAAGCGCTAGGTATTGAGTCAGGTTTAATGACCACTATTCATGCTTATACTAACGATCAACGTTTAAGTGATGTGTATCACACTGACTTGCGTCGTGCTCGCGCAGCGGCCATGTCTATGATCCCAACTAAAACCGGTGCGGCAGCGGCTGTGGGTTTAGTGGTACCTGAACTAAAAGGCAAATTTGACGGTTTAGCGGTACGGGTACCGACGTTAAATGTGTCGTTGGTTGATTTAACCTTTATCGCCGGTCGTGAAACCGACGCAGAAGAAGTGAATAGTATTATTCGCCAAGCTGCAGCGAGCAGCCCGATGAATCAGGTATTGCATGTTAACGATTTACCTTTGGTGTCAATCGACTTTAACCACAATCCCATGTCATCTATCTTTGATGCCACTGAAACACGGGTGTTGGGCCGTTTAGTCAAAGTGATGAGCTGGTATGACAATGAGTGGGGCTTTAGCAACCGTATGCTAGATAACACTGTTGAATTAATGAAGTTCTAAGCCTTACGCTTTTCAACAACAGCCAGCCTTTGCTGGCTGTTTGCGTTTAAGCCTATAATAACGTTTTAATAATCACAGCACCGTTGTTGAGGAATAGCATGTCAATCGCCAGCGCACAATTGGGTTTTGCCCATCTTACCGATCTACCCTGTTATCGCTTACAGTTTCAGCAAGCCAGTTTAGTGGTGTCACTGTATGGTGGGCATTTACTGTCTTATCAACCGCAACCAGGGCAAGAAACACTGTGGTTATCGCCACTTGCAAGCTGGCATCAACAACAACCGCTACGCGGGGGTGTACCGATTTGCTGGCCTTGGTTTGGTCCAATTGAAGCCAAATTAAACCCAGAGCAGCAAGCCGTACCCAATCATGGGTTAGTGCGCAATCGAATGTGGACCTTTATCGACAGCCAAGCGCACAGCGATTTTAATAGCCTAACCTTAAGCATCAGTATCGATGATATGCCTGGACATCGGGCTAAAACACTCAGCTTAACGCTTTGCTTGCGGCTTTATACCGATAAGCTCAGTATCACACTCGAATGTGACGAACCCCTGTTACAACAAGCCGCTTTACACAGCTATTTCCAAGTGCCCTCGCTGAGCGCTTGCACTGTGCAGGGGTTGGGTCAGCGCTTTATAGATAAAGTTAGGCAACAACAACACTTTATTGAAGCGGATCCCGTCGTGTTTAATCAAGAAATTGATCGGGTTTATCTTGAGCCAGCAGCGCAGTTAAGCGTGCAAAGCGGTCACTATCAGCTACTTATTGACCAACAAGGGCATGACAGCACCGTGCTGTGGAACCCGGCAGCAGAACGTAGCAAAGCGATGGCGGATTTGCCTGATCACGGTTATCAAGAATTTGTCTGCGTTGAAACGGCACAACTGCAGATGGCTACCCCTAGCCCATTGCAGTTAACACAGACATTGCAGCTAACAAAAACAGAGTCACGGCGCTAGCGCCAAATTGCATCGGCACAACTGCAGATTGATAACCCTAACCCACTGCAAGTTAACAAAGACAGAGTCACAGCGTTAGCGCCAACTGGAGGTGAACTGCAGCTGATGCAGTTCACGTTCACCATCTTGATAATCCAAAATCAATTGTAATTGCCACTGCATATCTGGATCGCGACAAGCGCCCAAGAACAGCTCGGCCTGCCAAGTGGTTAACGCCTCAGGCTGTTCTGCTAATTGCTGGCGCCAGACTAGCGGAATGCGCCCCATATACATGGAAATACCTTGGAGCTCACCACTAATGGCTCGTAAAGGCTTTTGACTTTGTAGACGGAGCTGTAAAGGGGTTTCTACAGGTGCATGCTCTGGAGAGAGCGTGAGTTGCAGCGTCGCGGTTTGCAGCAACAGTAGCTGACTGGTATTCTCGGCGGGTGGTTGACATGCTGTTAACGCCAATAAAAAGAGTAAAGAAATAACAACGTTAAGCGCAGTTCGTATCAACAATTTATTGCCACTAGATTGTGCTAAAACGCTATTTTAACCGTAACAGCATAAAAAAAACCAGCGCAGTCGAAAAGCGATGATAAATTGAACAGTGACTTTGTTCTACATCATAAAAACGGCTGTTTTACCTATCTTTTGACCGGTAAAACTCGTATCATTCGAGCCAATTATAGTAGGTAAGATTAGGCATTGAGAATATTGTGCCGATAGTACCTGCCTATCACAAGAAGGGCCACCTCAAGGTGGTATATTTAGTAACCAGCAAAACTGCAGCGGAACTCAACATGAGCCAGACCAAACCGTTAAATGTTGAATACAACTATAGCGTTGTCCGCCTCTTTGCCATCACTACCGTATTATGGGGTATTGTTGGCATGGTGGTGGGTGTATTACTTGCAGCCCAGTTATACTGGCCAGCGCTTAACTTCGACACCCCGTGGCTGACCTACAGCCGTCTTCGTCCCTTACATACCAATGCGGTTATCTTCGCGTTCGGAACCAGTGCTTTGTTTGCCACTTGTTATTACGTTGTGCAACGCACCTGTCAGGTACGTTTGTTTGCTGAAAAGCTGGCAATGTTTACATTTTGGGGCTGGCAAGCAGTTATTGTTGCCGCGGCAATTACCTTACCTATGGGTATTAGCCAAAGTAAAGAATATGCCGAGCTAGAGTGGCCAATCGATATTTTAATTACTGTCGTTTGGGTGTCGTTCGCTATTGTTTTCTTTGGTACTTTAGCCAAACGTAAAACGAGCCATATCTATGTAGCCAACTGGTTCTACGGTGGTTTTATTATCACGGTTGCTGCGCTGCATATTGTCAACAGCATGGTTATCCCACTGAATTTAGTTAAGTCTTATTCAATTTATGCCGGTGCCGTCGATGCCATGGTGCAGTGGTGGTATGGTCACAATGCGGTCGGTTTCCTATTAACCGCAGGCTTCTTAGGGATGATGTATTACTTCGTACCTAAACAATCAGGCCGCCCTGTTTACTCATACCGCTTATCGATTGTGCACTTCTGGGCACTGATTGCGTTATATATTTGGGCTGGCCCACACCACTTACATTACACTGCCCTGCCAGACTGGACTCAGTCTTTAGGTATGGTGATGTCAGTGATTTTATTCGTACCAAGCTGGGGCGGTATGATCAACGGTATCATGACCCTGTCAGGCGCATGGCATAAACTGAAAACCGACCCCATCTTACGCTTCTTAATCGTTTCCTTATCATTCTATGGTATGTCAACGTTTGAAGGCCCAATGATGGCCATCAAATCCGTTAATGCCTTATCGCACTATACTGATTGGACTATCGGCCACGTGCACTCAGGTGCTTTGGGTTGGGTTGCGATGATTTCAATCGGCGCGATGTACCACTTAATCCCTACTGTCTTTAATAAAGCCGGTATGTACAGCGTAAAACTGGTCAATACTCACTTCTGGTTACACACTATCGGTGTGGTACTTTACATCGTTGCTATGTGGATCAGCGGTATTATGCAAGGCATGATGTGGCGTGCAGTGAACACTGACGGCACCCTGACTTACAGCTTTGTACAAAGCCTTGAAGCCTCTATGCCCTTCTATCTGATGCGTTTTATCGGTGGTGTATTCGTCGTAACAGGTATGTTAATCATGGCCTACAACGTATACAAAACGGTAAGTAGTAAACATCCCGCTGCACAGCCTGCAGTGGCGACGGCTTAAGGAGACTGACCATGCAAAAGAATCATCATGAAAAAGTCGAAAAAAGCGTGGGTTTGTTAGGGGTGTTAACAATCGTCGCGATCAGCTTCGGTACCCTGGTACAAATTACACCTTTGATGTTTATGGAAGAAACCACGCAACCGATTGATGGCTTAAAGCCTTATACGGCGCTGCAGATGGAAGGTCGTGATATCTTCATTCGTGAAGGTTGTACCAACTGTCACAGCCAGATGGTGCGTCCATTCCGTGCTGAAGTAGAACGTTATGGTCACTACTCTGTTGCCGGTGAAAGTGTTTGGGAACACCCATTCTTGTGGGGTTCCAAGCGGACGGGGCCAGACTTAGCCCGTGTGGGTCAACGGTATAGTGACGACTGGCATTATGCTCACTTAATGGATCCTCGTTCAGTGGTGCCACAGTCAAATATGCCAGCTTACCCGTGGTTAGATGCTAACCTGCTTGATGGCAAGTATACCGCGAAAAAATTAGAAATATTCCGTAAGTTCGGCGTGCCATACACGGATGAAGATATCGCTGGTGCAGCTGAAGCAGTGCAAGGTAAAACTGAAATGGAAGCCCTGATTGCGTATCTGCAATCACTGGGCACAGCCTTAAAGTAATCGCCATGGAATTTGCAACAGTTCATAGCATTCTGACAGTGATTCTGTTCGTCGCGTTTGTTGCTTTCGTTATTTGGGCTTACAGTAAAAAACGTAAGTCCGATTTCGACGAAGCAGCCAACCTTGTTTTTGATGACGAGCCAGAATCAAAAAAACAACATTCTAAACGGGAGTCGGAGCATGAGTAGCTTCTGGAGTCTTTGGATTTGGGTACTAACCATCCCAGTATTGGTGCTGTGTTTAGTCCTGATCATGTGGAACTTAAAAAACTATGTCGGTGTGCCTGAAGATGAGACCACTGATCACGAAGTGGATGGCTTAAAGGAATTTAACAACCCACTACCAAAATGGTGGACGTACATGTTCCTTGCCACCTTAGTCTGGTCGGTGTTTTACTTAGCCGCCTATCCAGGTTTAGGTAATTACAAAGGTTTCTTAGGTTGGACCAGCTCTAACCAAGGTATCAAATCTTTGGAAGAATCTCGCCAAGCGGTATTACAAGCGCAAGCTGAAGGCCGTAACGTACAGTTAGATATGGAAGTGGCTAAAGCGGATGAAGTGTATGGCCCCGTATTTCAACAATTTGCTCAGCGCGATGTGTTGGACTTAGCCTACGATCCAGAAGCGTTAAAGATTGGCCAGCGCTTGTTCTTACAAAACTGTGCCTTATGTCATGGTTCTGATGGACGCGGCCAACGTGGCTTCCCAAATTTAACCGACAACGATTGGTTATATGGTGGCACAGCAGACAAGATCAAAGAAACCTTATTGCACGGTCGTAAAGCCGCCATGCCAGGTTGGGAAGCCGCACTTGGTGACCAAGGCATCAAAGAGATGACCGCTTATGTTCTGCAGTTATCGGGTCGTGCTGTTAACGAAAAAGATGCGGAAGCCGGTAAAGCGAAATTTGGTATGTGTGCTGCCTGTCACGGTGTTGATGGTCGTGGTAGCGTCGCGCATAACTTACCTTTCGGTGCCCCTAACCTAACGGATAACAT
This sequence comes from Rheinheimera sp. UJ51, assembly GCF_020819615.1. Lineage (NCBI taxonomy): Bacteria > Pseudomonadati > Pseudomonadota > Gammaproteobacteria > Chromatiales > Chromatiaceae > Rheinheimera > Rheinheimera sp. UJ51. The sequence continues at coordinate 45,816 of NZ_JAJHOG010000006.1, read as the reverse complement.
TTGGTTATATGGCGGTTCTTCAGCCACTATCGAAGAAACACTGCGTTTAGGTCGTTACGGTGTAATGCCGGCCTTTAAAACGACGTTAGGCGAAGACAAGGTGCATATCCTAACGGCTTATGTGTATCGACTGTCTAATCCGGAAGACTTGCGCTAAACCGCACAGCAATCCGAAGCGCACTAAGCCCCGTAAAGGGGCTTAGTTTTATGAACGAGGTGAGTTATGCAAGAAGATACTAAACCCTGGTATAAATACGCTTGGACCTGGGTGTTAATCGCCATCCCTGTGGTCACCGCATTAAAAGCCGTTCACACCGTTGTGGTGATGCAGCAGCATAAGCCTGAAATCGTCATTGACGACTATTATCAAGCCGGTAAAAGTATCAATATGCAGCTGGCGAAATATCGCGAAGCCGCCCTGCGCAATATGGATGCACGTATTTTGGTCGCCGGTAATCGGGCGGTCATTCGATTTACTGAAAACCAAGTATTGGGTGAAACCATTCATCTTGATTTTTACCACCCTACCCTAGGCGCACATGATTTTGCGGTAGATGCCGAACGCAGTGGCGAGCTACTGTATGTGGCAACATTACCTATCACGCCAGACGGCCGTTGGCGTTTAACCGTATCAGACAAATCCGAAGAATGGCGACTACGCGCCAACTTAACACTGCCGGCAGAACAAGAAATTAAACTGGGTTATTAAGAAGGATAACGGCTGTGGCAGCAGTTAGGTGTTTTCATTGCCATGAAACGGTTCACACCGGCGAACGTTTTACTTTAAACGTTGACGGGCAACAACATTATTTTTGCTGTGCTGGCTGCCAAGCCGTTGCTGATACTATCTTTAATAATGGTCTTGCCGATTATTATCGTTTTCGAACGGCTGCAGCCAGTAAGATCGATGCCCTACCTTTGGATCTCAGCGCCGAATTAAGCCAATTTGATAACGAGGCGGTCTTAGCCGATATCAGTCAGCAGCATGATGAGCTAACCGATATTGAATTGTCCATCAGTGGTATGAGCTGTGCAGCTTGTGCTTGGCTAATCGAAAAACAACTTCGCAAACTGCCTCAGCTCCACAGTGTGAGCATTAACGCCTCAACCCAGCGAGCATTGCTGCGGTTTGATAGTAAGCAGCTGTCGCTAAGCGCTATTTTACAACGTATCAACGAGATTGGTTATCAAGCCAGCCCCTTTGTGGCCGATCAAGAAGAGCACAAATTCAAACTCGAGCTTAACCGTTATCTAAAGCGGCTGGCGGTATCCGGCATTTTAACCATGCAAGTGATGATGCTGGCTTTTGCGCTGTATTTTGGCGAATACACTGGCATTGAAACAGCCCATGAAGGCTATCTGCGCTGGATCAGTTTGCTTTTAACGATCCCTGTGGTGCTGTATGCCGCTAAACCTTTTGTAGTCAGTGCTTGGCGCAGTATTAAAGCACGACAAATGAATATGGACGTGCCGGTTACGCTGGCCTTGTATTACACTTTTTTTGCGTCTGCGTATGCCACCGCGATGCAAACCGGCGAAGTGTATTTTGAATCCGTTTGTATGTTTACCTTCTTGCTGCAATTAGGCAAATTCTTTGAATTCCGCGCGCGTGCGCAAGCCCGCGAAGCGACCAGTAATTTATTAAAAATTATGCCGGTTACGGCCACCCTTTACACCGAGCAAGGGCCACAGCCCACATCGGCTCGGCGCTTACAAACGGGCGATATCATCTTAGTTAAAGCCGGTGAAACCCTGCCCGCCGATGGCATAGTAAAAGACGGGCAAAGCTCAGTTGATGAGTCGATGTTAACCGGTGAATATCGCGCGATCAGTAAAACAATTGGCGATACAGTATTGGCCGGTAGTGTTAATCATGATGGTTTATTACAGGTGCAAGTAAGCCGAGTATTAGCCCATTCGCGCTTAGGTCAAATCATTCAATTACAACAACTGACGCTGAGCCAAAAACCGAAACTAGTTGAAAAAACCGACCAATTAGCCAAGTATTTTGTTGAGCGTTTGTTGGTGATCGCCCTGCTCACTTTCTTACTTTGGTATTTCTTGTGGGATCCCAGCCGCGCATTTTGGGTCACCCTATCGGTGTTAGTCGCCACCTGCCCTTGCGCCCTTAGCTTAGCGACCCCCACGGCGATAACCTGTGCCTTGGCCAGATTAAATCGACAAGGCGTGCTGATTAAAAATGCCCAAGTGCTAGAGGTTTTACCCAACATTAGCCATATCGTGGTAGATAAAACCGGCACCTTAACTGAAGGTAAATTTAGCTTACAACAGGTGCACAGGGTCAACCCTGCCCTCGCTGAAACCGATTTACTAAACTTAGTGGCCAATTTAGAACAATATTCTGAGCATCCGATTGCCCGGGCCTTTGCGCCGTATTTAACGCAGCCCCTAACATTAAACGACGTACAGGTAGCCATTGGCGCCGGTATTCGTGCTCGTTGGCAAGGCCAGCAACTCAAAGTAGGCAGCGCACAATTTTGTGGCGTACCGGCAGAGCCAGAATGGCAGGTGTATTTTACTCTCGATAACCAACTGCAAGCCAAGTTGCAACTCGTCGATAAATTACGCGAAGAAGCGACGGCGTTAATTCAGCAACTGCAGCAGCAAGGCTATAAACTGGGGATGTTAACCGGTGATCACTCGGTACAAGCAGAACAATTAACCGCAGCGTTAAAACTCGACTTTATGCACAAAGGTTGCAGCCCTGAAGATAAAGTCACCGAGATCCAACAATTAATCGCTGCAGGTGCCAAAGTACTGATGCTCGGTGACGGTATTAACGATAGCCCGAGCTTTAACGCTGCGCATATTTCGGTTGCGGTGCAATCTGGCACCGATTTATCGAAAAACCAAGCTGACGTCGTATTTTTAAAAGCCGATTTACGCTTATTACAAAACCTCCTTCAAGGTGGCAAACAAACCGCCCGAGTGATCAAACAGAACCTTGGCTGGTCAGTGGGCTACAATCTGGTTATTATCCCTCTAGCCGTTGCGGGTTTTGTTTCCCCTTACATTGCCGTGATTGGCATGTCGTTTAGCTCGCTGTTAGTGGTATCCAATTCATTGAGGTTACTGAAAAAATGAGCATTATCTATGTACTGATCCCGATTGCCATCCTGTTTGTGGCTATTGGCATTGGTATTTTCTTTTGGGCGGTGCGCTCAAAGCAATTTGAAGATTTAGAAAAAGAAGGCTTAAGTATCTTGTTCGACGAAGATAAGCCCAAAGCGACACCACCGAACAAGCCTGATGAACATTGATTATGTCGCGGCGCTGCTGATTGGTTTTTTAGGCAGCAGCCATTGTTTAGTCATGTGCGGTGGTATTGTTGCCGCCTTGCAATTTGCCATGCCATCCCAAAGTGCTTGGCAAAAGTTTCGCTTACAAGTGTTGTTAAGCCTTGGCCGCTTGATTACCTATGCCTGCTTTGGTGGCTTGGTCGGTTATTTTGGTGCGACCGCCATGGGCATAACCGGGGCCACTTTTATTGGGTTGCGTTTATTGGCCGGCTTATTATTACTGGCGATGGCGCTGTATATTGCTAGGCTTTGGTTTGGTTTAACCCGCTTAGAGCGCGCAGGGCAAGGTTTATGGCGTTTCATCCAACCTTATACCAAACGCTTATTACCGCTTGATAGCAGTGGTAAAGCCCTAAGCTATGGCATGTTATGGGGCTTTTTGCCTTGTGGCTTGGTTTATTCGACCCTTAGTTGGAGTTTAGCCAGCGGCAGTGCCAGTAGCGGTGCACTGATCATGTTACTTTTTGGTGTCGGCACCTTACCGGCGTTACTGGTATTTGGCTCCGCGGCTAATAGCTTAGTCAAACTAAAAAACCAATTATGGTTTCGTTACAGCGCGGCATTATTGTTAGCGGTTTATGGTATTTATACAATATGGCTTGCTTTGCATAGACTAGTTTTTTAAGCTGTTACCCTATTAAGGGTAAAAGGGTGTGTGTGATGCAACGTTCAGCTATAAATTGTCAGGATTGCGGTTTTAGTCAGCTGTGTTTACCGTTTTCGCTCAGTGAGCAAGAAATGAGCAAACTTGATGATATCATTCAGCGTAAGCGCCCTTTGCACAAAGGTGACATGTTGTTTGAAAGCGGTAACGAGCTTAAATCGTTGTATGCCATCCGCACGGGATCTTTTAAAACCTTTACGCTCACCTCACAAGGTGAACAGCAAATCACCGGCTTTCATTTACCTGGCGATGTCATTGGTTTTGACGCCATCAATACTGAAAAACATGCCAGCTATGCTGAAGCCCTAGAAACCGGTATGATTTGTGAAATCCCCTATCAAAACCTTGAAAGTCTGTTAGGTCAATTACCTAAACTGCGCCAGCAAATGATGCGCTTAATGAGCCAAGATATTCAATCTGATCAACAAATGATGTTGCTGTTAAATCGTAAAACTGCAGAGCAAAAATTGGCAACATTTTTAAATCATTTGGCTTCGCGTTATGGCAATCGTGGTTTTTCTGAAAAAGCCTTCCGGCTTAGTATGACCCGCAGCGACATTGGTAATTATTTGGGCTTGACCGTAGAAACCATCAGCCGCTTGCTCAGTAAAATGCACAAAGATGAAATTATTCAAGTTGATGGCAAGCTCATCACTATTTTGGATGCCCCTAGCTTAACCGCGCTTTCAGGCCAGTGTTAACGCCCCTTAACTTGATATAGCACAAACATAAATCCCACTTAATCGCTTATCTTGGTCTACACTTAGATAAGCTTATTGACTTAAGAGGGAAGCTTTAATGTCTATTTACAATAATGTGTTAGTGGTTTTAGATCCGATCGCTGATGAGCAAAAAGCGCTCGATAGGGCCATCGAACTTGCCCGCAAGCAAGGCTGTCAACTGACCGCTTTTCTTAGTGTTTATGAATTCTCTTACGAGATGACCACCATGTTATCGGGTGACGAGCGCGAATCGATGAAACAGTCGGTGATTAAAGATCGCGAGCTTTGGGTCAAAACCTTATTAGAACAACCCAGCGCCTTGGGTTTAGACATCAAAATGCACGTGGTTTGGCACAATCGCCCCTTTGAAGCCGTGGTGAAAACCGTTTTAGATAATGATTATGATCTCGTGATCAAGGGGACGCATGATCATGATGTTTTAAAATCGATGATTTTTACGCCGACCGATTGGCATATTTTGCGTAAATGTCCTTGCCCAGTATTGTTAGTTAAAGATCATGCTTGGCCTGCTAAAGGCAATATCATTGCTGCCGTTAATGCCGGTAGTGAGCAAGAGCATCACCTGTCATTAAATCAACGGGTGATCCACAAAGCACAACAAATGTCGCAATTACTCGATGCTAAGGTGCATTTAGTCAATGCCTATCCTGGCACCCCGGTGAATATCGCGATTGAGATCCCCGAGTTTAATCCACAAGAATACAATGACACCTTACGCCGCCATCACAAAGAAGCGATATTAAGTCTGGCCGACAAACATCAAATCAGCAAAGATCAATGTCATGTATTAGAGGGTATGCCAGAAGACGTGATCCCGAAACTGGCCAAAAAGCTGGATGCCGAAATGCTTATTATCGGCACTATTGGGCGTACGGGCTTATCTGCGGCGATCATTGGTAATACCGCTGAACATGTCATCGACCGCCTAGATTGCGATGTGTTAGCCATGAAACCCGCTGACTTTATTTGTCCGCTTGAAAAAAGCTAACTATCAGACTTTGGTAAAGGCGCGAGGTTGGGTATAATGAGCGCCTTTTTTCTGGCGGGTAGTTACTGATGTCGCACGCAGCACAAGCAAAAGCTCAATACAATCTGAACAAATTACATAAAAGATTGCGCCGGGGCGTGGGTCAAGCCATTGCTGATTTCGGCATGATTGAAGAAGGTGATAAGATCATGGTCTGCCTTTCTGGCGGCAAAGACTCTTACACCATGCTCGATATCCTGATGAATTTACAGCAATCCGCGCCGGTAAACTTTAGCCTTATTGCCGTTAACCTCGATCAAAAACAACCTGGCTTCCCTGCTGAGGTATTACCTCAGTATTTAAACCAGCTGGGTATTGAATATCTGATTGTTACTGAAGATACCTACTCGATAGTCAAAGATAAAATTCCAGAGGGTAAAACCACCTGTTCGCTGTGTTCACGTTTGCGCCGGGGCATTTTATATCGCACCGCAAAAGAGCTGGGCGCCACTAAAATTGCGTTAGGCCATCATCGTGACGATATGCTTGAAACCCTGTTTTTAAACATGTTTTATGGTGGCAAGATGAAGTCGATGCCGCCTAAACTGGTCAGTGACAACGGTGAGCATATCGTGATCCGGCCTTTGGCTTATTGCAAAGAAAAAGACATTGAAAAATACGCTGTCGCGCGTGAGTTTCCGATCATCCCTTGTAACCTTTGTGGCTCACAAGACGGCCTGCAGCGCCAAGTGGTCAAAGAGATGCTGCAAGATTGGGATAAACGCTTTCCAGGGCGCATAGAAACCATGTTTCAAGCCATGCAAAACATCGTGCCATCACATTTAGCAGATAAATCGCTGTTTAATTTCGCAGGGCTGACGAAGGGCGACGCTTTAGTGACTGAGGGTGATTTAGCATTTGATAAAGCGACTATCCCCAGCATTCCGGTTGGCTTAGAAATAGATAGTGATGATGAGCAGCCGCTGCTACAAGCGGTCGAGTTAAACTAACCCCTGATTATCGCTGCGCTTTAACTTGGCATCATGCTGTTGGAGCGCAGCCTTTCGCTTTGGCATAGCGGCGCGCTATGCCTGTCTGCTTTTGATAACCATGCTGCACCTTGGCTTATGCGCATTTGGCTGCTTAGCTGTGATGTCCAGCTAAACGATACCCAACAGCATATCGCAGCGCTGGCAATAGCGAGCAGCTTAATCCTCTAAAAAACGTCGATTGTAACGGATCATGGCGGTTATCTCTTCGATGTACTCTTCACCGCGCTCAGAATAAGCATGCAGCCCATGCGCTAATGCTTCACCACGTAAGGGGCGATCCTGCTCACGCAACTTCCAGCGGATTTGGCGTAACGACTCATAGGTATGAAAAGTATTCAGATTATAAAAATAACTGCTAATCGCTGCGGAGGCATCTTCAAATCGGGCCACTTCGTGAAACTGATCTTCAGCACGATTTAATGGCACCAGGCCACAGCCCTCCCGAAAGCACCATTGCCCAAAAAAGTTATAGCCTTCCACGGCAAAACGACTGGTACCCCAAGCCGACTCATTGGCTGCCTGCATTAAGACTAAACTCTCCGGAATAATATCCACGCGCAGCAGTAATTCTTGCAGCGATGCCATATCCGTTTCGGTAATATCTAAGCGGAACTCATCATACAAACTATAAAGAAAGGCATATTCGTCGATATGTAAGCGCATATTCTTACGCTTTTTATCTTCAATTTCTAATAATTGCTCGCGCAATAACAGCAAGCGTTGATTCTCGCGACGCACATGAGGGCGCAAATAATCAAAAAAAGCTTTTTTCTTTTTACGGACATCTGTAATGGCATTAAAGTCCGGTAACGGCCGAGCGGGGATTTCAGAGCGAGGATAAGCCAACCGCTGTAGCAGTTTTTTCTGATCAGCCTGCGATAATGCAGACAGCCGAGTTGGGATCTGCCATTGCTCGAAAGACTCGAGCGAATCGCTTTCTTTTAGTGGTTCGAGTTGGCTAAAAGGGCTTAACGTGGCAATCAGCACCCCTAACCAAAACAACACCAGCAATAATTTTCGGAAAAACAGCATTAACCACCTTTGTCATGAAACAACAATTCAACACTATTAGAACGTATTATTATAATTTAACCTGCCATTCTACCGCCTTAGTCTGCTAGATTCGACCAAAAGTTGCTACGCTGGGTTTTTTTACGCATTTTATGCTGAAATCATTGCAAATTTAGTCTGTCTGATAAAAACTGGCTTAATAAGATTTAGCTGTCTGGATGGATATAACGGGGTAAATGGCGAAGATATGAAACCAATTGAACGTTCAACTAAGTTAGATGGGGTATGTTATGACATCCGTGGGCCCGTTGCTCGAGAAGCCAAGCGCATGGAAGAAGAAGGTCATCGGATCCTAAAACTCAATATTGGTAACCCTGCCCCTTTTGGTTTTGAAGCACCCGATGAAATTCTCAAGCACGTTATTCATAATTTGCCAACGGCACAGGGCTATTCTGATTCACAAGGTATCTATCCGGCGCGAGTGGCTGTCGCGCAATATTATCAACAACGGGGTATTCGTGGTGCCGATGCCGATGATGTTTATATCGGTAATGGCGTCTCTGAACTGATTTTGATGGCCTTACAAGGTTTATTGAATACCGCCGATGAAGTGTTAGTGCCGATGCCCGATTATCCGCTGTGGACTGCCGCGGTTAATTTAGCGGGGGGCAAAGCGGTACATTATTTATGTGATGAACAACAAGACTGGTATCCTTCACTTGAGGATATTAAAGCGAAGATCAGCAAAAAAACCCGTGCTATCGTGTTAATCAACCCGAATAACCCAACCGGTGCGGTGTACAGCCCAGAATTCTTACGTGAACTGCTTGAAATCGCCCGGCAACATAAGCTGGTGGTGATGAGTGATGAGATCTACGACAAAGTCTTATACGACGGTACCGAGCATGTCAGCACGGCAGCATTAGCAGATGATTTAGTAATGCTGACCTTTGGTGGCTTATCTAAAAATTACCGCATAGCCGGTTTTCGCATCGGTTGGTTGTTTATCTCTGGTGCGAAAAAGCTCGCCAAAAACTATATCGAGGGTTTAAATATCCTGGCCTCGATGCGCTTATGTGCCAATGTGCCCTGTCAGCACGCCGTGCAAACGGCACTGGGCGGCTATCAAAGCATTAATGAACTTACCGTTCCTGGTGGCCGTTTATACGATCAAATGGATTTGGCGCACAAGTTGGTCAATGAGATTGATGGCGTAAGCTGCATGCGCCCAAAAGGCGCCATGTATCTCTTCCCCAAAATTGATTTAAAGAAATATCAGATTAAAGATGACGAACTGTTTGTGTTAGATTTTTTACGGCAACACAAAGTGCTGTTAGTGCATGGTCGCGCCTTTAACTGGCCAGAGCCGGATCACTTTAGGATTGTTACACTGCCGCATAAAGATCAATTACGACAGGCAATTAGTAAGCTTGCACAATTTTTACCCAGCTATAGTCAAGAATAAAACATGACGCTTTAACAGCTTCATCGGTAAAAATGCCGTGTTTGACACATCACTGTTGTCAGCACGGCGTCAAGCAGGTATGCTCGGCCAGGTTGTAGCCATCTGGATAGCAAAATGTCTGCTGAATACTCTTTTCAATCTCTGTTTGAAGCTTTTACGACGCAACTTGCCGCAGTCGTATTTTACGCCTTTTCCTTTAATGGCGTGGATATTCCCTTGGTCATGATTTGGCTGATCAGCGGTGCCATCATTTTTACTCTGTACCTCGGGTTTATTAATATTCGTGGCTTTCGCTATGCGATTGGCCGCTTATTCGCCAAACCAGAACGCGATAGCGCCGGTGAAATCTCCCCTTATAAAGCCCTAACCACCGCCCTCTCTGGTACGGTGGGTACAGGTAATATTGCAGGTGTGGCGATTGCTATCAGCCTTGGCGGCCCTGGCGCGACGTTTTGGATGATCATGGCCGGTTTATTGGGTATGTCGACCAAGTTTGTCGAATGTACCTTGGCTGTGAAGTATCGTCAGCAAAACGCCGACGGCAGTATCTCGGGTGGCCCGATGTTCTACATTAAGGCGGCGCTGGATAAATACCACTTACCGCGCTTGGGCTCCGCTTTGGCCATCTTCTTTTCTATTGCTGTTATCTTTGGCTCGGCCGGCTTTGTGCATGTAAACCAAGGCTTTGTGCAAGTAGAAAGTGTAACGGGCTTTGATCAGCCCTGGCTGTTTGGGGTGATTTACGCGGCGCTAATTGGCGCAGTGATTATTGGCGGTATCAAAAGTATTGCCAATGTCACCAGTAAACTGGTGCCTTTTATGTGTGCCATTTACTTGCTGGCTGCCTTGGTGGTGATTGCACAGCATTTACCTGCCGTGCCCAGCGCCTTGCTGTTAATCGTACATAGTGCCTTTGCGCCCGATGCGGCCTATGGTGGTTTTATTGGCGTGTTGATCCAAGGTTTTCGGCGCGCCGCTTACTCGAATGAAGCAGGCATTGGCTCGTCACCTATCGCGCATGCGGCAGCCCGAACCAAAGATCCTATCTCGCAAGGCTTTGTCGGCTTGCTCGAACCCTTTATTGATACGGTACTAATTTGTACCATTACCGCTTTGGTGATTATTTTAACTGGGGCTTATCAATTACAAGGGCTGGATGGCGTACAAATTACCTCGGGTGCCTTTGCTACGGTATTTGATTGGTTTCCGATAGTCTTGATGGTGGCGTTGTTGCTGTTTGGTTTCTCAACCGTGCTTAGCTGGTCTTATTATGGCTTAACCGGCTGGCGTTACATTATGGGTACCGGCCCAAAAATGACCACGCTGTATAAGATTTTATTCTGTGGCATGGTATCGATGGGCGCAATACCCAGCATTATGGCAGTGTTTGATTTTATCGATTCAATGATTTTCTTAATGGCGATCCCGAATATTCTGGCCCTGTATTTACTGCTGCCAGAGGTAAAAGCCGATTTAAATCGTTATTGGCAAAACCGCGATAAACACTAGATCGTGTTGAGGTAGGCTAAGCCTGGTTGCGCAACTGAGGCTTGTGCTGCCAATAAGAGCAACACCTTGCCTTTGGCGCTTCACGCGCGCAGACAAGGTGTTGCCTTAGTCGTATTGGCTAGGAAGGCTGAGCTAAGGGTTAAGCCGCTTGCTCGGTTTTACTGCTTTTCTTTACGGCCGTTAACTCTGCTGCGCTTTGCTGCGACTTCTCGCTGACTTTAGGCTCTTTCGCTGCCGTTTTTGCTGGCGCTTTTTTGGCACCTAAGGCAATTAATACCGCGTCTTTTTGCTGCGCTAAATATAACGCCAAGGTTTCAGTTTGTTGTTCGTCAGCGATTAAAGCGCTGTCTTGAAGTAATAGTTGCAAAGCATCTGCCGTATCGAGCATTTTGTCATAGGCATCCGCCTCAGCTTTTGAGGTAAACGTCATTTTTTCTACTCCATTTCGCTCTACAACATATTTGGTGATTACCGCCATCGTTTTACCCTCTGCTAGAAAACTGTTTATTTATACAGTATAAATAAGACCCTGTCCAGCGCTCGCATCTGAGCTGTAATTGCATTACTATCATCACTATAACAAGGCCTAATCGAACTATAGCGATTTCAGCGGAGGATTTATGGGTTCAGTTTGGTCAGAACGGCGGTCGGCGGCACCCGGTAGTCGCCCGTTAGATCATCGTACGCCATGGCAACGAGATCGGGCTCGTGTGTTACATTCAGCTGCCTTTCGTCGTTTGCAGTCTAAAACGCAAATTCTTGGTATTGGTCAAAATGACTTTTACCGCACGCGGTTAACCCATTCTTTAGAAACCGCGCAAATTGGCACCGGTTTACTCAATCAATTACGCCTAAACGCGGATGATACCGTACGCGCCTTTTTACCCGAAGACAACCTAATGGAAGCGCTGTGTTTAGCGCATGACTTAGGTCACCCTCCTTTTGGGCATGGTGGCGAAACAGCACTTAATTACAAAATGCTGGCCTACGGTGGCTTTGAAGGCAACGGCCAAACCTTACGTATTGTCAGTAAATTAGAACCTTATACTGAACATCACGGTATGGATTTAACACGCCGCACCTTACTGGGATTATTAAAATATCCGGTGCTACAACCGATGCTGACAGCACCAACCCAGCTCGATAACCCATTAAGTTTAGCGCCGTGGAAACCCGCAAAGGCGATTTTTGCGGCTGACAGTGCTATTTTAGATTGGATCTTAGCGCCACTAAGCGCAACCGATCGCCAAGCGTTTCAACAAACCCAAGTACTGGATGACTCACCGTGGCAAAAATCGCGCTATAAATCCTTAGATGCGTCGATTATGGAGCTGGCCGATGACATCGCTTACGGTGTACATGATCTTGAAGATGCTATCGTGCTAGGTAATATCAGCTTTAGCCAATGGCAACAGTTTACCGCTGAGCCCTTTGCTGCACTGCACCACGAGCAACAACAAGCACTGCAGGCCGTTGGCGTTAAGTTGTTTGCTAAGGCGCATCACTTGCGCAAAGATGCAATTGGCTCCTTGGTAAATCAGTTAATTACGTCGGTATCTTTATATGAAAGCCTACCCCGCTGCGAAGAGCCGTTAATTCGTTTTAATGCCTGCCTAGCTGAAGCCGAGCAACATATCTTACAAACGCTGAAACAACTGGTCTATCGTTGTGTGATCCAACAACCGACCATTCAACAATCACGCTTTCGTAGTCAAAATATGTTATTGAAATTATTCGATGCTTTTGCCTCTGATCCCCAACGTTTATTGCCGCTTAACACGCAGCAACGTTGGTTAGATGCCTCGGACAAAACTGCCAAGCAGCGGGTCATTTGCGATTATATTTCAGGCATGACCGATGATTATGCCGAGCGGATGTATAGCAGCTTATTTGGTAGTTAAACTGAGGGCGTAAGAGTGCAAAGACCACTTCGGGTTCTCGCAGGCCAACGCGCCTTTACACAGATCCAACAACAGGGCTTACACGCTGATGATATCAGCGTAATGATTGGCGCCAGCGGTGGCCCTAAATGGTTTTGCCTGTATGGGCTTGATCAGTATCTGCTTACACAATTTTTTAAAAACCGCAGCAAGCCATTGCACCTGCTGGGCAGTTCTGCCGGTGCTTGGCGCTTTGCTTGTTACGCCCAGCAAGATGGTGCAGCTGCATCAAGCCGCTTTGCTCAAGCCTACTCTGAAATTCGCTTTCCGCCGCAGGCCGACATCAAACTGATCACGCAGATCTCACAAAATATTATTAAGCAGATCCTGCCGGATAAAGACAGTATTCAACAGGTATTGCAGCACCCGGTTATGAAGTTAAATTTAATAGTTGACCGCGCTAAAGGCTTAAACCGCAGCAACCGCCCTTGGCTGCAAGGCACGGGGTTGATGCTCGCTGCTGGGGCGAATTTATTAAATCGACGATTGTTACGGCATTTTTTTCAGCGTATCCATTTTCATGTCGCCGGTGAAGCGGCGCCTTTTTTCCACAGTGCGGATCTCCCAACCGAACACGTGTTACTAAATGAACACAATTTATCCGCCGCGGTGATTGCCAGTGGCGCCATTCCGATGGTGCTAGAGCCCGTTTTGGATATTCAAGGTGCAGGCCAAGGACACTACTTTGATGGTGGTATCACCGATTATCATTTTAATCAGCAATTTAGCAGCGAAGGCTTGGTGCTCTATCCGCATTTCTACCCCGACTTAACGCCAGGCTGGTTTGATAAAGGTTTAAAATGGCGCAGAGCCAATCGTGCTTATCTTGATAATGTGGTGATTCTCTGCCCTAGCCCAGCTTGGATCAGCAGCTTACCTCACGGTAAAATTCCCGATCGTAAAGACTTTAAACTCAACGAGCCACAGCGCATCCAAGCCTGGCAAACGGTGCTAAGTCGTTCACATGAACTCGCCGACGCCTTTGCCAGTGGCCAATATCAGCTAGAGCGGCTGTAACGTTATTTTTAACTGGCTATTTGTTAGCCGAGGTTGTATTTTTGTCACCTTATCAGCAACAAAAAGGATGTTTTGCAAATGGAGCGGCACAATGTTATCAACTAAATGGATAGTTTTAGGCGGCAGCTTGCTGCTTGGTAACCTGTTATCGGGTTGTACCGCTTTAGGGATGCTCGGTGATAGCCAGCTTCAAAGCGACAACAGGCGCGTGGTGCAAGATCAACAAACCGGGCAAAGCAAAACCGTCGAACCCCCTTCACTGTTAACTGAACTGGGCCTTGCGGTAGATAGCGCGGTGATTGAAGGCGTGAAAAAGCTCGGCAAAGACGAGCAGCCCAAAGAAATTTGCAAGCACAACGGTCACTTCAACGAATGCCGACCGCTAGGCAAGCAACGCTCAGATATTATCGACTGAGCCACGATAAGGTTCTAGCCCTTCGCACAAGGCCTGCATGGCATCGAGCATACGTGGGCCTGCTCGATACACCCAATCCGCATTTAAACTAACAAAAGCCTGATTTTTTACCGCGGGCAGGTTGGGATAGCGCTGCCAAAACGCTGCTGTTGCCGCCTGCTGTGGTTGAATAATCACCGTGGGTTGGCGTACTAATAATTGCTCTAACAATGGCTGCGGATAATCGCCTTTAGCATCAGCGAAAATGTTATCACTGGCACACTCACGTAATAGTTGCGCAGGCCATGCCGAATTGGCGACCGTCGTTAACGGGGCCACCCCCATGGCATAAAACACCCTTGGCCGCGGTTTATGCGCATAGGCTTTACGCAACGAGGTTAAGCGGTGCTGAAACGCTGCCGCTTGTTGCTGACCTAACTGTGCATGCCCGAGTAAGGCACCGAGCTGCTTTAACTCCAGTGCAATATCATCAAGCGTGACCGGATCAGAATAAGCCACCTGAATACCAAATTGCTGCAAGCGTTCAAGATCCTGCGCCGGATTGCCGCTGCGCCAGGCAAGCACCAGATCCGGTTTTAAGGCTAAAATGGCCTCAATATTTAAGGCCGCAAAACTGTTCACCCGCGGTAATGCTAAGGCGGCTTCAGGATAATCACTGTAATCACTCACGGCAATTAATTGCTCGCCCGCCCCCACCGCATACACTAATTCCGTAATGTGTGGCGCCAGACTGATCACTCGCTGCGGCGCGGCAGCGAGCGGCAAAGCGACTAGTGCTAAAATAACGCCACTAAACCAAAGTCGCGACACTCGGTGTAATAATCGCATTTACCAATCCAAACCTTGTTGTGCTTTCACACCAGCGTCAAACGCATGTTTTACTGCTTGAATTTCGCTAACGGTATCGGCTAATTCCAAGATACGTCGATGACAAGCGCGACCGGTTATCACCACATGTTGTTTAGCTGGGCGCTGCATCAGCGCTTTTTCAATGCGTTCTAGTGGTAAATAATGATAACTGAGCATGTAGGTAAGCTCGTCTAGTAACACCAAATCGAGCGTATCGTCGGCTAAAAAGCGCTCGGCATCTTGCCACACTCGCTCGGCCGCTTCGATATCTGCCGCTTTGTCTTGCGTATCCCAGGTAAAGCCCGTTGCCATCACCGAGAACTCAACGCCATGTTGTTGCAGTAAATTACGTTCACCACAAGCCCAACTGCCTTTAATAAATTGCACCACTGCCGCATTCAGGCCATGCCCGACCGCGCGTGCCACGGTGCCAAAACCGGCAGTTGATTTACCTTTGCCGTTGCCGGTTATCACTAACAACAAGCCTTTTTCAATATTGGCTCGTGTTACGGCGGCATCAACATACTCTTTTAAGCGTTGTTGCCGTGCCTGATGGCGTTGTTGTTTTAATTCATCTGCACTCATGCTATCCACCTTGTTGTAACTGTCGCCGTAAAATAATCAGAAAGAATACACTGCCAAGCACCGAGGTGATCACCCCTAGTGGAATTTCTTGCATCGCTAACAGGCTACGCGCGGCATTATCCACCCACATCATAAAAATGGCCCCAAATAGCGCCGAGCCCAGTAATAATGGCACTGCCGTTACCCCCATAAAATAACGCACCATATGCGGCACCATTAAGCCCACAAAGGCGATACCACCACACTGCGCCACAATACAGGCAGTGACTAACGCGGTAAGCAGTAATAACACCAGCCGCAGACGCTGTGTATTCACGCCCAAGCTGCGGGCACTGTCGTCTGATAATAACAAGGCATCCAATTGCCGCCTGACCGCCAATGCCACCACCAGCAATACCAACACGGCGGGCGCAATTAATGCCACACTGTGCCAATCGGTTCGACTTAAGCTTCCCATCATCCAAAAAATAACCCGATTAGCCGCAAAAGGCTCAGCAAAATACAGAATAAAGCTGCTTATCGCGCTGAGCATAAATGACACCGCCACCCCAGCGAGTAAGGTCACTTCCATTTTTTGTAGCCGATTACCCATACAGGCAATAAACACCAACAGCACCGCAAGCAGTGCCCCTAAAAAGGCCGCCAACGCCATGCTGATCAGTTGATCGGGTAGCACAATACTGACAATGGTCGCCCCTAACCCAGCACCAGCCATTAAACCAAATAAATAAGGATCAGCCAGTGGATTACGACTGACGTTTTGTAAAACGGCACCGGCCACAGCCAAGCCTGCCCCCACTAACATGGCGACCAGTAAACGAGGTAAACGAATTTGCCAGATAATCGTCTGGGTCAGAGGCTCGCTCACTGCTTGGCCAGTTAAGGCGAGCAGCAACTCACGCCAACTGATCGCGACACTGCCAATCTGCAAACTGAATAGTAAACTCAGCACCAATAAACCGCTTAACAGCCATAGCCAGGCTTGCTGACGGGGTTTTAACTGTTTTAGCATGGGCTTGGCACTCCGACTTTCGCGTGCGCGAGCTCAGGTATAAAGGTCACTTGCAGCCAGCCATAATCGGCTTGCGATGACACCACGCAAGGCAAACCAAAAACCTGCTGTAATAATGCAGGGCGCAAAACGTCGTGTGGCGTACCATAGGCGCGCACCCTACCGTTTTCCAATAACAATAGCTTGTGGCAATAACGTGCGGCTAAATTCAGATCGTGCAAACAACAAATAATGGTTTTATTCAGCCCCTGTAGCAGTTGCAATACCTGATGTTGGTATTTCACATCCAAATGATTGGTCGGCTCATCCAATAATAAAATAGTCGCTTGCTGCACCAAAGCGCGTGCTATATAAAGCCGCTGTAATTCGCCCCCCGATAAAGTATCGGCGCGCAGCTGCGCTTTATCAGCTAAACCCACTTGCTGCAATGCTAACCTTACCTGCTGCTTGTCTTGGGCACTGGTGCCCTCATACCAGCGCTTATGTGGTAACAAGCCCATCGCCGCAACTTGCTCACAAAACAACCCCTGCGGTGCACTGCTGATTTGTGCCACGGTGGCAACTTGCCGCGCTAAAGCTTGTGCACTCTGCTGCTGCAACGGCTGGCCAGAAAGTAAAATTCGGCCACTATTCGGCGCAAAACGGCCATTTAGTAGTTGTAATAAACTACTTTTACCCGCGCCATTTGGGCCGATAATACCAACGACTTCATTAGGGGAAATAGTCAACGTAATCTGGTCGAGCGCCAGCACAGAGCCTGTGCTACGCGAATTGGGATACGCTAAACAAAGCTGGTCTAGAGTATAAATGGCGGCTGTCAAAACAATATCCTGTAGTTGCTCGCAGGCAGCATCCTACAGCCCGTTTGACACAGGTGGCAGGCCGCTACCGTGTTTTCCCGCACGGGGGCATTTTTACACCAAGGCAGGTATCCTGACTGACTACGATAACCCATGTTTCGCCTTCCCGTTAAGTGGCCTTGAAACACAGCGTAGTTTACAGTTGCGGGTACAGTTCAGGGTTCGCACCTGATTCCCTATGTTAAGCTTTAAGCTCACCTTAGCGTTTAAGCGTTGCTTGTTATCAGAGAGCAACGCTGAGTATTGTAACAGTAAAAGGTCAAAGCAGATATCGGATTACTGCTTTGCTTTTTTGCGGTTTACCGGTGAAATTGTTTACGCATTTGGTTAACTTTTATCCTGCAATTTTAACGATAACTGCTAGGCTTAAGCTATTTATCAAACCTGAACGCGGCAAGCCTCAAGGCTAAACACCTGACATGGAGCATCCTATCACTATGACAAAAACACTCAACGTCTTGGCCATCGGCGGCAGTTTACGCGCTAAATCAACTAATCGCGGTATGTTGCTATGGGCGCAAGCACACGCACCTCAGGGTATGAAAATTCACCTGGCCGACTTATTGGATGTGCCCTTTTATAACGCCGATTTAGCGGAAAAACCCGCTGCTGTCAGCCGGTTACTTAACGATTTCGCCCAAGCAGATGCATTAATTCTGGGCTGCCCAGAATACAATTACTCACTGGCCCCCGCCTTAAAAAACGCGCTAGATTGGGCCTCGCGTGAACCTGATAATTACCTATTACGTGGCAAGGCGGTGGCTATTATGGGAGCGGCAGGGGGCATGGGTAGCTCGCGCGCGCAATATCATTTACGACAAGTCTGCGTGTATCTCGATTTACACCCGTTAAATAAACCCGAAGTTTTTGCCAATGCGTTTAGCGGCGCTTTTGACAACGAAGGACATTTAATTGATAGTAAAATCCAAGAAAATATTAAACAACAACTGCTCGCGTTAGCGGCATGGCAACAAAAGCTGCAGCCGTAAACTGATAACACGTTGCCCGTGAGGGATATTTTTAGCGCCCTATTAGCTGAACGGGTAACACTATTCGCCTGACGTTGCTTTATTAACTCATAAATAGCCGCACAGCATCTCGCAAGATGTTTTAACGCTGAGACTAAACGGATTGATCTGATGAAATGGCTGCTACTTTTTAGCATAATGATCTGGAGTGTATCGTACGCCGAAACGGTAGAAACATTGCCGTCGCAGCTGCAATTTCGCCAAGCGCTAACCTCACCCGCAGCACAATATAGCCAAGCTTTGTTGTCGGAAGCCTATCGGCGTTTAAATATTGATGCGCACTTTATTGATATTCCGTTTGGCCGAAGTTTATTAGAGTCGAACAAAGGCAGCTTAGATGGCGAGCTGGCACGGGTGCTGGATGTCACTAAGCATTACCCTAACCTCGTCGCAGTACCCTATGTATTGTTTGATACCAAGGTCTATTTGTATATCAATCAGCAACGCTGTGCAAAATGCAGCCTAAACGATGTGCCAAGCTTGGCTTATGTCCGAGGCTCTTTGGTGCTGGAAGAAATCTTAAAAAAGCTGCCGCCTTCGCGCCAAGTGATTAGCTCTGGCAGTATCGAAAGTACCAAAAATTTATTCTTAACCGGCAAAGTCGATGCCGTGATTTTTGCGGCTTATCAGCTAAATGCACAAAGCCATTTCCCGATTAACGAGCAATTTATTTTGAGCTTACCCGATTACCATCTACTGCATCGCGACCACAGTGCCTTATTAGAGCCCTTGGCGAATATGCTATTTGAATTAGAACGTGAAGGCTTCACCGAAAATTTGCGTCTCTATTTTGGCATTGCCGCCCCAAGACGACAACTGCAAGCGGGGCAGCAACCCTTTGCTTACTATTAACCGCGGCATGACCGCATAACAAAGCCCCGCTGATCGGTCATACCGAGCAGTTTAGTGTTAAGCAAAATGCGGTTTACTCAGTCAACACGCCATGAATCATCCCTGAGGATTCTTTGCGGCCATCCATGGCCTGCAACGGTTGATTTAGCGCAAACAGCTCATGCTTAACTTACGTGCATTACGCTTAACGGAGCTTATGTTTAACGTGTATATTTATCTAACCACTGAAACACTTCGTTGTACCAACGCACGCGGTTATCCGGGTTTAAGATCCAATGGTTTTCATCTGGAAAGATCACCAACCGTGAATCAATGCCTTTTCGTTGTAAATTAGTAAAAGCCCCTAAGCCCTGAGCATAAGGCACACGGAAATCTTTTAAGCCGTGGATCACCAACATCGGTGTTTGCCACTTTGCGGCATGCGCCGCCGGATTAAACTTTTGATAATCTGACTCAGCCTGCCAAGCTGGGCCCCCTAAATCAAACTCAGGAAACCACAGCTCTTCTGTGCTGCCATAAAAACTTGGCATATCATATAAACCGGCGTGGTTAACTAAGCATTTAAAGCCCTCCGGCCAGTTACCGGCGATCCAATTCATCATGAAACCACCGTAGGATGCACCCAGCGCACAAGCGCGCTCACCATCAATCCAAGGTTGAGCTTGCACAATATACTCAAAACCTTTTTGCAGATCGATTAAGGGCTTACCACCCCAATCACGGCTAATTGCATCAGTAAAGGCTTGACCATAACCGGTAGAGCCATGGAAATCGACCATGACCACCGCATAGCCTTTAGCCGCATACATTTGCGCATTCCAACGCTCGTTAAACATATTACCGAAGCTACCTTGTGGCCCACCGTGCACCAAAAATGCCATCGGATACTTTTTGCCTGGCTCAAAATTCCACGGCTTCACTAAATAGCCGTATACGGTGGCATCATTTGCCCCCTTAAAGCTGAACTGCTCGTAATCACCAAACTGCACCTGCTCGCGCCAGCGGGCGTTCACATCGGTTAATTGTTGTAATTGCGAACCATCGGGCCCGGTTTGAAAAATTTCTGCTGGCATATTTAAGCGATGATTGGTAAACACAATTTTATCGCTGGCAACCTGTAAGTTAGCGGCATAGCCATCACCATACACTTTGACGACATCACCAAAGCTGGTGTTGATGGCATAAATGCTATATTGCCCCACATCTTGGGTAGTCACATAAATAGTACGATTATCTAAGCCAAACTGATAATCAGAAATCGAGCGATCCCAGTTTGGCGCCACTTCTTTCTTCTCACCGGTCACCAGATCCAACAACATTAAGCCAAAGCGATCGGCTTCAGCGCCGGGTTTCTTCATGGCCAAATAAGCCATAAAACGGCCATCGATGGAGAATTTCGGTTTTGCATCCCAAGCGGGATTATTGGCGGTTAAATTGACTTTTTCGCCACCGCTAATCGGTACCTGGAAAATATCATAATTGGTATGCCAGGCTTGATCGACGGCAGGGATCTTGGCACTAAACACCAGTTGCTGATTGTCTGGCGTAAAAGCCACTTCGCTGATCCCAGCGATATCGGTATTCCAATCTGCCATCACATTTTTGGCATCGGTCAGCACTTTATCACTGATGGTGGCGATATGCAGATGTTCACGATATTGATCGCGCCAATGATCCCAATGCCGAACCATTAGCTGGTCATAAGCCAAGGCACTGTCTTTTTTCTCGGCGTCTTTGGCTTGGGCGTCCAAAGTACATTGCAACGTTTGGCAGCCCGGTTTCACGGTCAACGCTAACGCCAGGGTTTTGCCATCCGCCGCCAGTTTAAACGCATTTACGGGTACTGGCAGTTGGGTGACTTGTTGTGCTTCACCACCGTCTAACGACAACCGCCAAATTTGATTACTGCCACTACGATTGGCAATAAAGAAAATACTCTGGCCGTTAGGATGCCACTGCACTGCAGTTTCACGGCTACTGTGTGTAGTCAGGCGTTTGACACTGCGATTTTCACCTAGCGTCATTAGATATAAATCATGGCTGGTATCGGCGGGCGCAAAACCGCCATTGCTCTGGCTGTAAACCACCGCTTGACCATCTGGCGCTAACGCCACATTACCCACTTTATTAAATTGGTTTAGGTGCTCGACCGTCAGCGGCCCCTTTGCCATGGCCGTACTGCTTAAAATACAGGCAGCCAGTAACGTCAGTTTTTTCATCAGTTCCCTCGGTTAGCAAAAGGCCGCAGTCGTTGCTGCGGCCTGTTATTATTATTTCGAGCCTTGGCTTAACTTGGCATCTAACTCAGCGATGTTCGCTTTCCAAATCACCGGCCCTTGTTGGTGCACATTATTACCGTTGCTATCAACGGCAACCGTCACCGGCATATCTTCAACATCAAACTCGTAAATCGCTTCCATACCTAAGTCTGCGAATGCCACTACGCGGGCTTTTTTAATCGCTTTTGACACTAAGTATGCCGCGCCACCTACCGCCATTAAATAGGCTGCTTTGTGTTGCTTGATACTGGCCACGGTTTTATCACCGCGCTCAGATTTACCAATCATGCCCAGTAATCCGGTTTGCGATAACATCATATCGGTAAATTTATCCATTCGTGTTGCGGTAGTTGGACCGGCTGGCCCTACTACTTCATCACCTACTGCATCGACTGGGCCGACGTAATAAATAAATTTGTTTTTAAAATCAACGCCAGCGGGTAAGCCCTCGCCTTTATTCAGCATATCAGCAATACGCTTGTGCGCCGCATCACGCCCCGTAAGCATTTTACCGCTTAGTAATACTGTTTCACCGGCTTGCCAGCTTTGTACTTCCTCGGGTGTCACGGTATCAAGGTTTACCCGACGCACTTTATCGCCTAGCTCCCACGTCACTTGTGGCCAGTCTTCCAATTTAGGCGGCTTGATATCAGCCGGGCCGCTACCATCTAAATGAAAATGTAAATGCCGAGTGGCCGCACAGTTCGGGATCATCACTACCGGTAAAGATGCGGCGTGGGTCGGTACCGATTTGATCTTAATATCAACAACCGTGGTTAAACCGCCTAACCCTTGGGCACCGATACCTAATTTGTTCACTTTTTCGTACAGCTCAACCCGCAGTTTCTCTTCTGCGGTCTCTGCGCCTTTATCCAGTAAATCTTGAATATCCACGGGGTCCATTAATGATTCTTTGGCCAATACCGCCGCTTTTTCAGCCGTACCACCGATACCAATGCCCAGCATGCCTGGAGGACACCAGCCAGCACCCATTTTTGGCAGGGTTTCCAGTACCCAATCCACAATAGAATCTGACGGATTTAACATCGCCATCTTGGTTTTATTTTCAGAGCCACCGCCTTTGGCCGCAATCATCACTTCAACGTGATGGCCTGGTACTAAATCAATGTGCACCACGGCTGGGGTATTATCTTTGGTATTTTTGCGCAGACCGGCAGGATCAGCAACAATAGAGGCACGTAGCGGATTGTCTGGGTTAAGATAAGCACGACGGGTGCCTTCATCAACCATTTGCTGTACCGTCAAGTCGGTTTTATCCCACTTCACATCCATACCGATCTTCACAAAACAGGTAACGATGCCAGTATCTTGGCAAATAGGCCGGTGCCCTTCTGCCGACATGCGCGAGTTAATTAGAATTTGGGCGATGGCATCTTTAGCCGCTTGGTTTTGCTCTTTATGGTAAGCCACTTCCAGCGCTTTGATAAAATCCAGTGGGTGATAGTAAGAGATATACTGTAATGCATCTTCGATACTATCAATAAAATCTTGTTGGCGAATAACCGTCATGCTTGCCCTTCCTCAGTCGCCAAACTTGGCGAGACATTTAACTATTGATGTAGGTACTGGTATGATAGCGTGCATCGAAAACAGCGGCTAGTCCCAATCATGCAGCAGTATCTAATCTACGACGCGAAAAAGGTTCCTGACCCGATATTTTCTCTGTTAAGCCTGTTCGAGGTATTTGCTGAGCAGCCTTGGTCAATGCTTCTTGACTCGGCAGATGCCAGCCATCCGAATAGTCGTTATCAGATTATGGTTGCCGAGCCCATTGCCACCCTGACCAGTCAGCACGGCGAAACCATCTTAACAGATGAGCACGGCGCCCATCATTACACAACCGATCCGTTTAAGGTATTAGACTGTGCGCTAAAACGGTATTTTCCTAAGGTCATCAGCAGTGAATTACCCTTTCATGGCGGTGCACTGGGCTATTTTGCTTATGATCTTGGCCGTTACCTGGAAAAACAACCCAGCCTGGCGGCCGCGGATATTCACCTGCCGGATATGGCACTTGGGCTATACAGCTGGGCCCTGATCTTTGATCAGCACAGCAAGCAACTGTGGTTTACCGACTACACGGGCGATGCCGAAGAAAATTGGTATAAGTTACAACAACGCTTACAAGCGGCACCTCAAACGTCAAGCCACTTTCAGTTAACCTCAGCTTGGCAAGCCAATATGAGCCAACAGCAATATCAAGAAAAGTTTGCGCAAGTGCAACAAGAGTTGCTTAGCGGCAACTGCTATCAAATTAACTTAGCGCAGCGCTTTAGTGCAAAGTATCAAGGGGATGAATGGCAAGCCTATAAACTGTTACGTGAGAAAAATGCCGCACCTTTCTCAGCATTTATTCGTATCCCTGAAGGTGCGGTGATCAGCATGTCACCTGAGCGTTTTATTAAACTTACCGATCGACAAATCGAAACCAAACCGATTAAAGGCACTCGACCGCGTGGGCTTTGCCCTGAGACCGATCAAGCTGAAGCCGATGCGCTGACCCTATCTGAAAAAGATCGCGCTGAAAACGTGATGATTGTCGATTTACTGCGTAACGATCTGGGTAAAGTCAGTGAAGCCGGCTCAGTGAAAGTACCGGCATTGTTTGCTATCGAAAGCTTCCCAGCGGTACACCACTTAGTCAGCACTATCACCAGCACCTTGGCAGCGCCGTTCAGCGCTTGTGACTTATTACGCGGCGCCTTTCCAGGAGGCTCGATCACCGGTGCACCAAAAATCAGTGCCATGCATATTATTGAGCAGTTAGAACCGCATCGGCGTAACGTGTATTGTGGTGCTATCGGCTATATCAGCAGTAACGGCAATATGGATACTAATATTGCCATTCGTACCCTGGTTTGCGAACAAGGACAACTGCATTGCTGGGCCGGCGGCGGTCTGGTGGCAGACTCTGATGCCGATAGCGAATATCAAGAAACCTTAGATAAAGTTGCCCGCATTTTACCGGTACTCTCGGCTACTCGCTCTGAGCAGGACGATGATGTTAGCCGCGCAGTTTAAAAATCGCTTTTTGCTGCAGCCTGGTTTGCCGCCGCAAAGCGAGTTACTGCCTATCGAGCAAGGCTCGCACGTTAGACAAAGTGCGGTGTTGGTGCCCATTATTGATTATGGCGACAGGCTCAGTGTGTTATTTACCCAGCGCTGCTGGCATTTAACCCATCACCCGGGACAAATTAGTTTTCCGGGCGGCAAACTGGAACACGCTGAAACGCCTGCGGCCGCTGCGCTACGTGAAACCGAAGAAGAAATCGGCGTTACAGCCAACCGTATTCAGCTATTAGGGCAGTTGGGCTCACATCATACGCTGACCGGTTTTCAAATTAGCCCCTGGGTGGGTTTATTGCCTGCCGGCACCCCGATCATTGCCGATCCGGCTGAAGTCAGCGCGGTGTTTGAAGTGCCACTGACTTTTTTTCTTGACCCACGGAACTGCCATGAACTGTGGCTGCCTTTGCGCGGGCAGGCTCGACAACTGCATTTTATGCCTTTTGAGAACAAATTGATTTGGGGCGCCACCGCAGCCATCATGGCGCAATTGCTGCAACACATCCGCTAACTGAGCTTTAGCCCTGCCACCCTGTAACGTTTTCAATACACCAGCGTACTATTTGCTTCGGCAAACTCAGAGACGACAGGTCTGCTCACCGGCTCGCGGCTTACAGTCTGTCGGTGCTTCAGCTACAATGGCCTGAACAACACCCCTGCATAAACCAAAATGGAAACGGCCGGGTGCAAGGATTTGCCCACACGCTAGCCCTGCCCTCTGTTCGTCAGCCAATGAGAATTCAGAAGTAGATTTATTATGATTATCAGTGCATTTGATATGTTTAGTATCGGTATCGGCCCCTCTAGCTCACACACGGTTGGCCCGATGCGCGCCGCTAAAAAGTTTACCGAAGACTTAGCACAAAATGAGATGCTACCTCAGGTAGCCAGTGTAAAAGTAGAGCTTTATGGCTCACTTGGCCAAACCGGTATTGGCCATGGCACCGGCAAAGCCGTTATTTTAGGCTTATCGGGCTATCTGCCAGAAACCATTGATCCTGATGCCGTTGACGGTATTTTAAAACAAGTACACGACAGCCAACGTTTACAATTGGCACAGCAACACTCGGTCAGTTTTGCCCGCGAAGGCGCCATTATGTTTCATCGGCGTAAAACGTTAAAAGAGCACTCTAACGGCATGGAGCTGATTGCTTTTGATGCCGAGAAAAATGTCTTGCTGCGCGAAATCTACTTTTCGATTGGCGGTGGCTTTATTGTTAAAGCCAGCGATTTTGCCAAAGAAAAAGAAGCGGCTAGCCAATTTGCCGCCGATAACCCGCCCCCCTTTCCGTTTGAATCTGGTGCCGAATTACTCGCGCTATGTAAAGAACACGGTTTCTGTATTGCCGGTTTAATGCAAGAAAACGAAAAAGTACTGCGCAGCACCCAGCAAATTGAAAGTGAGTTAAATAATATCTGGTTAACGATGCGTGCCTGTATCGAACGGGGTATTCGAACTGAAGGCATTTTACCCGGCGGCCTGAAAGTGCGGCGGCGCGCGCCAGGGCTTTATAAACGTTTAATCGCTGAAAAAAGCAATGATCCGCTGCAAGTGATGGACTGGGTTAACCTGTTTGCTTTAGCGGTGAACGAAGAAAACGCCGCCGGTGGCCGTGTTGTAACGGCGCCGACCAATGGTGCTGCTGGCATTATCCCCGCAGTGTTGATGTACTACGATAAATTTATTCAACCGGTAACCCCAGAAATCGCCTCGCGTTATTTGTTAACCGCAGCGGCCATTGGCATTTTGTATAAGAAAAATGCCTCAATTTCTGGCGCAGAGGTTGGCTGCCAGGGCGAAGTTGGGGTTGCGTGTTCCATGGCCGCCGCCGCCTTAACGGAAATTCTTGGCGGTAGCCCCTCACATGTCGAAAACGCCGCCGAAATTGGTATGGAGCATAATCTAGGGCTAACTTGCGATCCGGTCGGGGGTTTAGTGCAAGTACCTTGCATTGAACGTAACGCGATGGGCGCCATTAAAGCCATTAACGCTTCACGCCTGGCGATCCGTGGTAGTGGCGATCACAAAGTCTCGTTAGATAAAGTGATTAAAACCATGTGGGATACGGGTAAAGATATGCAAACCAAGTACAAAGAAACATCACGTGGTGGTTTAGCGGTTAATATTATTGAGTGTTAATGGCTTTTTAATATCCCTGCTTGTGCAAGTGAAGTCAGTAAGGCCTAGGTCTCACTGACTTTGCTAAGCAGATTAAACATAATCAATCTTGCCTAACCCCTTAACCAAGTGCGCTTTAAAATCTTCAAGCTGTTCTACAGCAAATACAAAGCTCGGTAATTTGTTGCTATTAAAAGGTAACGAAAAATACACTTGCTGCTCCACAACATCTAGCGCAACTTTTTGTACTTTCTTTATTTCTATATTCGCCTCGCCAATCAGCATTTGCTCAGCATTAAAGCGCACATAATTCCTCGGATCGCTGATGACTAATGGCTTAGGCCCTTTAAATAATTGTGGTAACCAAAAAGGATAGCTGAGCCACAACAAACCATAAAATGTCTCGACCAGCCAAAACTGGTCAGTTATATAGCGATACGCTAAATATAGGATGCTCAAAAACAACCAGATTGCAAACATGATGCGCGGTTGTTGGTAAAAAGGCTTAGCCTTCACAGCCGATGGTATCGTACTTAACTTTTTCATTTTACTACTAACGTCCTTGTTCATCTGAGCGTTCGTTACTAAAACGCGATAACGGCGGCCCATGCCATACACTGATAGATTACCAGCCGGTTGTCGCGGCTTAATTTATGCATCTTAAACCGTCTGGTGTTATTTAGCGCCTTGCAAACCTGTTTCATCCCAGTCTGCTGCAGTAGGCTCAACGATTTCTGCCGCTTGATAATCTTTTAATAACTGCTCGGCCCGTGGCATATCTTCATCAGCCACAAACACATTCGCAAAGCCCATGGTGCCAATATCGCCAATAGCGCCTTGTAAATAATGACCACCAACATGAGCGGCAATATCATGAGCTTGTAGCATACCGGCGACGATATGTGCTTCGATTATTTCATGCGCTCGAAAGACTATTTGCATACTTCATCCTTTTCTTTGAGCTTAGTTGAAAAACCAGTTTGCCACCAGCACCGCACCTAAGCAATAAAACAGCATTGGCCACAGGGTATAGCGGATGATCTCACCTTCACGGCCATTTAAATTAACCACACTGGCCGCCGCCACCACGTTCACCACACAAATCATATTCCCGGCATTGGCGCCAAGCATTTGTAAGGCCAGCACCAACTGGCTACTCACGTCAGCTTCTATTGCCATGGCGTGCTGAAAACTGCCAAACATCAGATTAGAAAAGGTTGCAGAGCCTGCGATAAAGGAGCCTAAGGCACCAACAAAAGGCGCTAGCCATAACCAACTCTCAGCTAAACTGCCTGCGGCTAGCTGGGCTAATGCCATCGGCATCGCCGGCAAACCCGCGTCATTCAAATCAGAGTGTAAAAAGATCCGCACCATGGGCACGGCAGCGGCCAAGGCAATAACGGAAGGAAGCAACATCTTGCTACTGTCTTTAAAGGCATGGTGCAACGTCTGGCGCGGTGCCGCCAACATAAAACAGGCTAAAATGGCCGTGATCACAAAAATTGTACCCGGTAAATACAAGGGCGCAACGCTAACATTTAAGCTGGAACCGATAATACCCTGCCATTGCCAACTCACTTGTTGTAACCCGCTTTTAAAGGGTAAAGCCGGCACGCGGCTAAGCACCAACAACAACGCTACCATCAGATAGGGTAACCAGGCACGCCAAAGACTTAAGGTGGGTGCAATGCTTGGCTCTGTTGCTACAGAAGAATTAGCTAATACGCTCGGCAGTAAAAAACGGTACTTGGCGGCAGTGCAAACCAAAGCTAAGCCCACTAAGGCACCTAATACAGAGGGAAACTCTGGACCAAACGCCCACGCCACCCAATAAGCTGGCACAGTAAAGGCTAAGCCGGAAAACAGGGCAAACGGCGCCATAACAAAACCGGCGCGCCAACTGGCAGGCGTACTGAAAAAACGGGTATACAGCACACACATCAACAGCGGTAGCCAAGAGGCCACCATAATATCAATACTAATCGCAATAAGGGCTATCTGCTGTAATTCGCTGGAGGAGGTGCCGGGAACACCTTGCGCAATCCCCACTAACACCGGCGTACCCACTGCGCCGAAAGACACGGCACTGGAATCGGCAATCAGTGCCAACACCACGGCCGCTAGCGGTGGAAAACCCAAAGCGACGAGTAAGGGTGCAGCAATGGCAGCCGGGGTACCAAAACCGGCGGCACCTTCTAAAAAGCTGCCAAATAGCCAAGCAATAATGATCAGTTGTACGCGTTTGTCGGCCGAGATCTGACTAAAACCCTTTTTGATGACCTCTAAAGCGCCACTACGCTTCAACACATTGAGCAGTAAAATAGCGCCAAAGATGATCCAAATAATGGTCGCGGCAATCACTAAGCCTTCTAACACGGCAGCGCTCAATTGCTGTAACGGCATCTGCCACACGCTATAAGCCAATAGCGCGCTAAGCAGTAAACTCAGCGGCATCGCCTGCTTTGCTGGCAGGCGAAATAACACCAATAAGATAAATACACTGAGCAGCGGCATGGCCGCTGTCAGAATTTGCCATAGTGTCATGCCACGCTCCTTGGGCTGATTACTGGCTGGTCACTAAAGATGCCTGATGTTTTTCTTGCCGACTAGGCATGGCACAAATCACGAACACCAACAGCCTACCCATAGTCGGAATAAAACTAACAAGCACCCACCACGGATTCCAGCCTATATTGCGTAAACGACGAACTGTGGCGGCGGTTACCGGCAAATACATAAACAACATATAGGTCAAAGCGACCATGCCTTTCGTGCGTAAAATGGCATCAATGATTAAGAACACGACAATCATCACCAGATGCAGCATATAAAAATGCACATATGCTTTGCGTTCCGTTAAACCCCGCCAATCGGCATAACGGCCAAACTCCTGCATAAAGTTACGGAACCACTTTGGTACATGCTTTTTAGCATCTTCTAGCATCACATATAGCGCCGGGATCAACACTAAGGTAATCACCGTAGCGAACAAAATACCAAAAGCCAACGACACCGCCATAGGCACCACAATTTTTGCTTGTAAGCTGCGCTCAAACACAATCGGCACTAAACCCACAAAGGTGGTTAATGACGTCAGCAAAATGGCGCGAAAACGCTGCGTACCGGCTTCGACCACCGCTTGCTTAATCGCGATACCTTCTGCCCTTGCCCGGTTCACAAAGTCAACCATAATCAAACTGTCGTTCACCACAACCCCGGCCAGCGCGACCAAACCAAATACGGACATGATACTCAAGCTTAACCCCAACAACATGTGGCCGATTAACGCACCGACTAAACCAAAGGGGATCACACTCATAATAATCAAAGGCTGGGCATAAGATTTCAGCGGTACCGCCATCAAGGCATAAATACAGAACAAGGCAAAGGCACCGGCAATTAATAAATCGCGGATAGCATCCACTTCATCCTGACTTGCGCCATCGAGCTCACCGGTGACACCTGGGTATTTTTGTTCTAGCTCTTTAATAAGGGTCTTACGCACTTCGGCGACCACTTTACCCGGTTCAATGCGGGCTTTGTCAGCCGCCGCTGTAACGGTAACGGCTCGTTCACCATTAACCCGGTTGATGGCACTAAAGCTGGGTTGCAAGGTGTAACTGGCAATTTGTGAGAATGGCACTTCGCCGCCGTTAGCGGTGCGCACACGCATATTCTCTAAATCACCAATCGAACGACGCTCTTCTTGTGGGTAGCGCACCATCACTTTAATTTCTTCGCCATTGCGCTGAATACGCTGCGCTTCTGCACCATAAAAACCATAGCGCACCTGACGCGCTAAATCAGCTAAAGTAATGCCTAACACATCGGCCTCGGGCTTCAGCGCCAGCACAATTTCATCGTTGCCGCCGAGCAAGTTATCTTCGATATCAAAGACCCCTTCATAAGTAGCTAAACGCTCTTTTAATTCTGCAGTGGCTAATTGCAAATTAGCCAAATTACTACCGCGTAATTGCAGCGCAATGTCAGCCCCGCCACCAAAACCAGAACTACTGAGTTTAAAGGTTTTTAAGCCTGGAATTTCCGGGATCTGTTCACGCCAGCGCCGACCAATTTCGTTGCTGTCCACTTCGCGACCTTCACTTTTATCCAGTTCAACTTGCAGTTGCCCTGAAGTATCGCTACTGAGAAAAACTAAACGATGTTTAACAACTAAATCTTCGCCTTCTGCTAACAGCTCTTTATCTACCCGCATTAACGCTGCTTCAATTTCTTTCATGGCGAGCACCGTTGCTTCGTTAGATGCGCCCTCTTCCATTTGCACCGTGGCGCGTAAGAAATCATTCGGCACATCAGGGAAAAACACCCAACGCACAAAACCGGCCGAAATGACCCCAAACATTAAAATCAACAAGGCAAAAAATACCGCCATGGTTAAATAGCGAAATTCGATGCACTTCTCAATAAAAGGCCGGTATTTCTGTTGAATAAAGTGGTTTAAGTGGCGAGTGACCGCGCCACGGATTTTTTTCAGGGTATTGCTACCAAAACGACCTAAGGCATAAATACCGCCTTTATCGGGATCCCAAGGTTTGGTGTCCATATTGGCAATGTGCGCCGGTAAAATCAGCTTAGATTCCACAATCGAAAACAATAAACACAACACCACAACCCAAGCAATC
This sequence comes from Rheinheimera sp. UJ51, assembly GCF_020819615.1. Classification (NCBI taxonomy): domain Bacteria; kingdom Pseudomonadati; phylum Pseudomonadota; class Gammaproteobacteria; order Chromatiales; family Chromatiaceae; genus Rheinheimera; species Rheinheimera sp. UJ51. Next base: position 14,399 of record NZ_JAJHOG010000006.1, on the reverse strand, counting down.
GAGCCCCAAATAGCCGATTGGGCGCCGCCAACCAATAACATTGGCACAAAGGCAGCTACCGTGGTTAACACCCCGAAGGTGGCTGGCATCGCCACTTTTTTAGCACCGGCAATGACCGCTTCGGTTGACTTGCCGCGTTTTTCAATTTCGGTATAGGCGCTTTCGCCGATGATAATCGCATCATCGACCACTATCCCCAGCACCAAGATAAAACCAAATAAGCTGATCATATTGATGGACACATCAAAAAAGGGCAGCGGTAACATGGCCAAGGCACCCAAGAAACAGATTGGAATACCCACCATCACCCAAAAAGCAATGCGGAATTCTAAGAACAGCGTGAGCGCCAGCAGCACCAATAACACGCCATACAGCAGGTTGCTGGTCATTAAATCCAGGCGACCTTGTAAGTAATAACTCGAATCACCCCAATAATCTAACGAGATACTCGGTGGCAGCTCATTACGCTTAGTTTCAACGTATTTTTTAACTGTTTCAGCAATTTGTAGGGTGTCGTCTTCACCTACCGCATCAATGCGCACCGTTACGCTATTTTGACCATTAAAAGTCGCTAAACTGGCGCGTTCAATAAAACCATCGGTCACTGTCGCGATATCACTTAATGTTAAGCGAGTACCATCAGGGTATTTCACCAGAACAATGTTGTCGAAATCGTTTTGATCGTAAGCCTGGCCTTTGGTGCGCAGCAAAATATTGCCGCTTTCTGAACGAATTGAACCACCGGGTAAATCGACCGAGCTGCCGCGAATGGCACTGACCACTTGATCAAAGGTTAAACCGTATTCACGCAAGCGTGATTCAGGGATCTCTACAGAGATTTCGTAGTTTCGAGCTGAAATGACATCAACCTTACTCACACCCGGCTGTTTTTTAATTTCATCGCGAATGGTTTTCGCCAGTTCTTTTAATGCCGCCTCTGAGGCTGCACCATAGAGTGATAGAAACATCACATTACTTTGAAAGCGAATCCGATAGACTAATGGCCGCTCGGTTTGCTCTGGCAAAGTGGAAATCGAGTTAACCTGCGTTTTAATCTCTTCCATTACCTCGGTAATGTCATAACCCGAGGCAATTTCCGCCACAACCGTGCCTAAACCTTCAACCGCCGTTGAGCGAATACGTTTGATACCGTTAACGCCCCGAATGCTCTCTTCGATTTTATCAATAACGCCACTTTCCACTTCTTGTGGCGCAGCACCTAAATAAGGCACTCGAATATTCACTTGCTCTAGCTGAATTTCTGGAAAAGCTTGTTTTTTAATGGTTAAAACCGCCGCAACACCCGCGAGCAGCAAAATAATCATCAATAAATTGGCCGCTACGCTATTGCGAGCAAACCAAGCAATAATACCCGTTTCTTTATTCATTGCCGGTTGCCTCAGTTGCGCTTGCGAGTTGCTCGGTTGTTATCGCAGGCGAATCATTATCTGACGCATCCTTGGGCGTATCACCCGCCACGCGCACCACAGTACCACCAATCGGATTGGTGACCGGTGATACCACTAAACGATCGTTCGGCATAAAGCCCGCATTGATATAGGCAAAATTAGCATCAGCGCGTGCTAGGTTAACTTGGCGAAATTGCAAAGTGTTTTGCTCATCAACAATTAACACCCGATTTCCCGCTTGCAGTAAATGCCGTGCCACTTTGACCACTTGTGATGCGGCAATACCACTGATTTCCGCTTGTACAAAACGACCAAATTGCAGCGGCTGGCCGGCGGCATTTTGCCGCTGATAGGGATCAGCGACTTCTGCCACGGCATAGATCACGCGGCTGCGCTCATCCAATACCCCTTCGGTACGCACGATAGTGGCTTGCCATTGCTGCGGCTGACCTGCTACCACAGTGCTTAAGCTCACCGGAATAGACAAGCTTTGTTGCTTATTGGCTGGCGGTAAAAAACCAAAATCGGTATCCGTTAGTGGTAAACGAATTTCGGCAATCTCAGTGCCGTAAATCATCCCTAACTGAGAGCCGCGAGTGATAAATTGCCCTAAGTTGGCGCTGCGGCTATTCACCATACCGGCATAAGGCGCTCGGATCTGTGTTCTGTCAAGATCACGCTGTGCCCGCTCTACTTCGGCTTCGGCTGCTTGCACGCTGGCTAAGGCACTGGCCAATTGCGGTTGGCGCAAACCTAACGCCGGGGCTTTGCCTTCGGTAAAAGAGCGCCATTCGGTTTCAGCCACGCGGCCACGGGCTTTTTCTTCTTCTAGCTGTGCCTTGGCACCCGCCAATGAGGCTTGCGCCGCCTTGACTGCAGTTTCGTAATCGGCCGGATCCACTTGAAATAACAAGTCGCCTTTTTCAAAAAAACCGCCCACCACAAATTGCTCTGAGACCGCGACAATACGCCCGGTAACTTCAGAGATCAGGGTTGTTTCAAGCTTTGGCGTTACTGTACCTTGCGAAGCAATTTTATAAGTAATGTCTTCGGCAGGTAACTCAGCGGCATTCACTAATAAAGCTAAACGCTGCTCTGCCACCTTGGCTGGGGGTTTACGCAACTTTGACAAACCGTAAGCCGAGGCAATGGCGAGTACCAGTATGATGATCGGCAAACCGACCCGCATAAATTTTGAAGACATAAGGTGATCCTGAGTTTAATAAGAATTTGCTATTTGCCATCATACGCAGAATTACGACAGATCGTTGCATTGGTCTGTTAATTTTTGTATCGATAAAAATACGCCGCCAACCCGTGTCGCTAATACCTTAAAAAACGCTGTTACAAGCAAAAGCGCTAATACAAAGGGCTTAGCGCTGATAGCCAGGCAGAGTGTGGCGGCTCGATTTAGGAAAGCCGTATTATTACGCCTGAATGCAAAAAATATTTTGTTACAAACTAATGATGCCAAAAAACCTGCCATGCTTAATTTTTAGGCATTGGCAAAATCGTTACATTGCGTTAGGGTTATGAGGTACCAAACATGATGCTTGGTATCAATTTGGTATAATCCCTAAGCCGCAACAGGAGTGTGCAATGAGCATTAGTAAGCAGTATTTGAAAACCAAACCCGCTTGCAAAGTGACCTTTAAGTTGGCAGCTGCTCGCCTGCCTGATGCTACACAGGTTGCTTTGTTAGGGGAGTTCAACGATTGGGATCCTGCAGCCCTTTTGATGAAGAAGAGTAAAGCCGGTGATTTCAGTGCCAGTATTACGTTACCCAAAGATAGCGAATACCAATTTCGTTATCTTATCGATGGTACCACTTGGTTAAATGACGATGAAGCAGATGGCTTTGCACAAAGCGATATGTCGCATGATCAGAACTCAGTATTAAAAATTTAATTAACAAGGGGCATTTCGCCCCTTATTTTTCATAGCGTCAGGCGTTCAATTTAAGTGATAAATTAACCTTTATTGTTGCTTTTGCGCTGCGTTAGCACTTTTCTAAAACTAAACAGCCAACAGAGTATCCGGCGCCAAATGAGCATAAAATGGCTTTGTCACCCGTATCCAATCCTTGTTGATGCAAATGAAAAGCAATAATCGACCCTGCTGAAGCCGTATTGGCATAAGTATCTAACACTAACGGCGCTTCTTCAGGTAAAGGCTCGCGCCCTAAAATTTTCCGCGCAGCGAAAATATTCATATTGATATTGGCTTGATGTAACCACAGCCGTTTAAGCTCAGTTGGCGCAATGTGCTGCGCCGCAAGCTCATCTAAAATGACATCGGCGACAATCGGCAATAACTCTTTAAAGACTTTGCGCCCTTGTTGTTTGAAAAAAGGCGTACTGGCATCATGCTGATCAAAGCAATGCTCGGTGTAGCCAATATCACAACGAATATTATTAGAGAATTCAGTTTTCAGGCGCATGCCTAAGATACGAAAAGCGTATGGGCTATTTGCGGTTTCTTCCGCTTCAATAATGGTTGCAGTACACACATCACCAAAAATAAAGTGGCTATCGCGATTACGATAATCGACTTGTGGCGAAGCAAACTCGGGGTTGACCACCAGTACAGTTTTCGCCGTGCCACCGCGAATTGCATTGGCAGCATTACTAATGGCAAAGGTGGCAGAAGAACAGGCAACATTCATATCAAAAGCATAACCGCCCGCTCCTAGCTGCTGTTGCAGCTCTATCGATAAAGCCGGATAAGGGCGCTGCATGTTCGACGCCGCACAAATAATTAAATCGATATCTGCCGGTGTTTTATTTGCTTGAACTAAGGCTTGATGCGCGGCAAACAACGCCATTTCAACCATTTCTGGCATCTGCTCTTCACCACGTTTTTGAAAAATAGGCCGCATCACGGCAGGATCTAAAATGCCATCTTTATACAACACATGTCGCGATTTAATGCCCGAGGCTTTTTCAATAAACTCGCAACTAGAATACGCCAGTGCCGCTAACTCGCCTGCGGCAATCGCTTCAGCATGTTCCGCATTATATTGATCGGCATACTGATTATAACTTTGCACCAATTCTTCATTACTAATGGTTAGTTCTGGCGTAAATAAGCCAGAGCCGCTGATCACTATGTTTTTCATCGCGCCACCTTGTGTAATTGTGAACCTTTGTCACTTTTGTGGCTCAGTATAACAAACTTGCTGGTCAGAGGTGATGCCAAGTTTAGGGCTTGTTGACGTTTGATGGTTATTTTTGCAGCTGAGTGGCTGATATTTATACAAGGCAGAGCTTGTGCCGTGTAGTTATTCTACATAAACAAGCGATAACGTAGTAGAAATGCCAGCCACACGCTGCCCGAAGGGTTCGTCTGGCGATGCTTTGCTCTTTGTCACTCGTCGTTTATTTAGAATAACTAAACTGCACTCCTCGTTTCGCGAGCAAAACATCGCCAAACGAACAAAATCTAAACAGCAAACGTCAACAAGCCCTAACTTTAGCTTGATTTATTGCAGAATATTTCAGCAGTTAGCCTGCTCTTTACTGCCGCCATGCTGGCGATAAGGTACACTTAACTTAAGAAGTTCGGTTTTTTGCTGCTAACGACCTAACGTTGGCTAACCGACAAACTCACAGGAGAGTCATGTTCCGATTGATCATGTTTTTAATGGTGTTGCTGCTGCCAAGCATTGCCACGGCGCAAACAAGCTTGCGCCTGACGGGTTTATCTGGCGAGCTGGAAGATAATGTAAAACTTTATCTCGACCGTTATACACCGGACGAGATCTCCACAGCACTGCGTTTTCAATCTCGCTTGGAAGATGACATTAGCACGGCTCTGCAAGCATTGGGCTATTACCACAGCACTGTCAGCATTGAACTGCAACACAGTGGTAAAAATAGTCGGCTGCTCATTCAGGTGGATGCCGGTGAGCCCACGCTTATCAACAAAGCCAATATTCTGATTAACGGCGAAGCGCAAAACGATAGTGATTTTCTGGCACTATTAAAACAAGCCCCCCAAGTTGGCCAAACCGTGCATCATGGCCGCTATGACAGTTTTAAAAAAGCGCTGACAAATTTAGCCCTACGCAAAGGCTATTTTGAGGCAAATTTTAGTCTTGCTCGTTTAGAAGTGGCGCCGGCGCTGAAACAAGCCTTTGTACAACTGACGTTTGACAGTGGCCCTCGTTACCGTTTTGGCCCGGTGAGGTTTCAAGGCAATCAAATTGAAGATGCCCGCTTACAAAGTTTAGTGCCGTTTAAAGTGGGCGATCCTTATCTGGCAACACAACTGGGTGAATTAAACCAAGCGATTGCCAACACCAGTTGGTTTTCTTCTATTTTAGTCACCGGTAATACCGATCAGGTGGCCGAACATATTTTACCGGTGGATGTTGAGCTAGCACCGCGCAAACGCAACAGTATCGAGACCGGTATTGGTTTCTCAGATGATGTGGGCGCGCGCTTAAAGCTCAATTGGTTAAAACCTTGGTTAAATGAGCGTGGTCATAGCTTAGACAGCAAATTAGCGCTGTCGGGGGCCGAGCAAAGTATTCAGGCGGCCTATAAACTGCCATTAGAAAGCGTGGCCACCGATTTCTGGCAATTACAATACGGCCTGCGCAACCGTGATTATCAAGATACCTTGTCAAAAGAGTCTAATTTGGCATTAGAACGGCATTGGCTGCTCAGCAACGATTGGTATCGCACGGCATCGCTACGCTGGTTGTATGAGGATTACACCCAAGCCGATCAACAAGACACCAGCAGCTTAATTATGCCCGGTTTGAGTTTCTCGCGCAGCCGGCAAACGGGTTCAGGCATGCCAACTCGCGCTGATCGCTTGTTATTTGGCGTGGAAGTATCCGATCGCAGTTGGGGCTCTGATGCTAGCTTTGTCAGGTTACGTGGTCGAGCGGGCTACATTACCACCTTTGCCAATAATCATCGTTTCGTCGGTCGGCTAGACGCCGGTGCCGTGCTGATGGAAGATATCGATAACTTACCGCCATCGATCCGTTTTTTCGCTGGTGGCGATAACAACTTACGTGGCTACGCCTATGAATCTGTTTCGCCTCTTAACGATGAAGGCGAACTGATTGGTGGTCGTTACATGACAACGGCCTCAATAGAATATCAATATCGGGTAAAGGGCAACTGGTGGTTAGCCGGCTTTACCGATTATGGCAGTGCTTGGACAGACAACCCAGATTGGAAGCTCGGGGTCGGTTTTGGTGTGCGCTGGGCCTCGCCTATTGGCGCCGTCCGTATCGATTTAGCTTGGGGTTTAGATGCCGTTGACTCCCCTTTCCAACTCCATTTTTCTTTAGGGCCTGAATTATGATCACTCGGTCAGAACAAAGGAGCAGCGTCTAATGCGCGTGCGCCGCTGGTTAAACCGTACACTGGTACTGCCCTTGTTAGCGGTATTACTGTTACTCAGCTTGCTGTTGTTTACGCAGCCAGGGTTACGTTTTAGCGTGTGGATAGCCGATAGCTTGGTCGATGAATTAAGCATCGGCAAAACTGAGGGCGCTTGGTTAAGTGGGGTGAGCTTAGCGGATATTCGCTTTAAAAATGCCATGGCAGATGTGCAGCTTGAAAGCCTAACCTTTCGCCTGCAAAAACGCTGCATCATACAGTTGCGTGTGTGTATCCCTGAATTAAAACTGCGTGGTAGTCGGATTGATCTCGCTAGCCTAGAAGAAACCCACCCAGACACGGTAAGCGCAGCACCCGCCGAGGCCAGCGGTTCAGGGCGTATTTTACTTCCTATTCCTATTAACATTAACCGCATCATATTAGAAGATGTCACCCTCAATACCCCGACTCAGCAACTTGCTTGGCAATCATTTAGTACCACCTTGGTTGCTTGGGGCAGTCGAGTGCGTTTAAGCGAAACACGCTGGCATCAATTAAGCGTTGAGCTTGCGCCAGCACCTACTGAAACCGCCGCATTAACCGGCTATCACGCGCCGGTATTACCCGAGTTTTCGCTGCCGCTGTCGATCCTGATAGAAGATTTCCAACTGACAGAATTCAGCTTTAAGCAAGCAGCGTTGCAACAGCAACTGGCGAAGTTAACCTTGAGTGCCCAGTTAACTCCTCAACAAGTCCGGCTACTTGATGTCAGCGCCGAGCATCCGCTTGCCTCTGTGCAATTCAGCGCCAATGTCGAGCTCAAACCTAACTACCCACTGCAAGCACAACTTGATGCAACGTTAAACCAAGGCGATTTTGCAGGACAGCGCTTGAAGTTAACACTCGGTGGCGATCTGGCGGATCTGTCGGTGTCATTGCTGGCTTCAGGGCCCATTACTGCCGAGTTACACAGCGAATTGGCGTTGTTAACCGATGATTTACCGTTTCAACTTAGCCTGCAAAGCCCCCAGTTAAGCTGGCCGTTAAGTGCACCGACTATGCAGTTGCACGACACCCAATTAAAAGTGACTGGCCGTTTAAGTGCTTTAAACCTGTCCTTAGCCAGCGCCATCACGGGTAGCAACCTGCCCGACAGTCAACTGCTGCTGCAAGGCCAGTGGCAACATTGGCAACAACAACTTGATCTTGCCCAACTGCAATTGACGACCCTAGGTGGCATTATCAATGCCGAAGGTTTACTCAACTTACAGCAGCAGATAGCCTGGCAATTAGCCCTAACCTTAAGCGATATCCAGCCGGGTCAATATTGGCCTGATTTCCCCGGTCGCTTGCAAGGCTCGCTGCAAACCCAAGGCAGCTATAACACAGCAGGACAACTTGAGTTGCACGTACCACAAGTAAACTTGAGCGGCCCATTACGTGGTCAAGCACTGCAATTACAGGGCGAGTTAGCGCTAACCGGCCAACCCGCGAACGCCGATTGGCAGCTAACAACACCGGGCTTAACCTTAAGCCACGGCAGCAATACGCTGAGTGTCCAAGGTTCACTGGCAGAACAATGGCAATTGGATGGCGAAATCACACTGCCGCAATTAGCACTGAGTATCCCGGGTTTAAAAGGCGCAATAAACGGTGCTTTATCAGTACGCGGCCTGGCGAAACAGCCTGATATTTCAATCGCACTGAATGCCAGCAAGCTCGACTATGAAGATTTTCGACTGGCGGAAGCGAACGTGTCCGCACAGGTGTCTTTGGCACAACCGATCCGCAGCCAACTGAAACTGAACGCGACGAAGGGGCAGTATCAACAACAACGTTTGCAGCAATTATCGCTAGAGCTCAGCGGCACCGAGTTGGCACATCAATTAAAATTGGCGCTGACCGCAGATGAATTCAGTACCGATATCAACTTATCGGGTGCTTTAACCGATCGCCAGCTTTGGCAAGCCGAGCTGCAACAAGTGGCTTTAACCAGCCCAGCAGGCGCTTGGCAATTAACTGCGCCGCTGCCTGTTACCGTCGATATTATCAAGCAACAATTAAGCCTGGCCGCGCATTGTTGGCAGCAAGCCCCCACCACCTTATGTTTAACCGAAGCAACCACCTTAAACCGTGAAGCGATCAGCCTCAGCTTAACGCTAGCAGATTATCAATTAGCGCAATTAAACCCGCTACTGCCCTATCAATCGAGTTTAAAAGGCGGTATTTCACTGCAATTGGCCGCCCATTGGCAACAAGGCCAAGCCGCCAAGGCAACGCTACAATTAAACGGTGAACCGGGCAGTTTTACGCAACAACTGGATGTGCCGGTGACCCTAGATTGGTCGGCATTATCACTCACTGCCTCGCTCGAACAACATCAGCTACGCAGCCAACTTGAACTGCGTATTGGCAAGGAGGGTGTGTTACAGGCACAAACCTTGATCAGTGATTTAAACCAAGAACAAAAACCGTTACGCAGTGAAATTACCCTACAAAACCTGACATTAGATTTTTTACGGCCGTTACTGGATGAATACAGCGAGCTGGCGGGTACCTTATCCAGCCAATTAAGTATCAGCGGCGATTTAGCCGAGCCGCAAATTGCCGGTGAGCTGCGCCTTGCCGATCTGCGGGTTAAAGGTAAATTAGCGCCAACCGATATTGAGCAAGCCGATTTACAAGTGAAGTTTACCGGCGAACAAGCCAGCTTAAGCGGCATCGTCAACACCCCTGAAGGCCGCGTCACCTTAAGCGGTGATGCTAATTGGCAACAGCGTGAAGATTGGCGTTTAGCGGTGCAAGTTAAAGGGGATGAATTAAAACTGCAGATCCCACAAGCCTTATTGTTTGTAAAACCCGATCTGCAGATCACCGCCGCACCAGGGCGCAGTAAAATAACCGGTATAGTGCAGATCCCACGTGCAACGATTATCGTTGATAGCTTGCCGCAAAATGCTGTGGGCTTATCCAACGATCTGGTGCTCTTAGATCGCCGCTTAAACCCCATCAGCGAAGAGCAAGCGGCGGCTTTTGCCATTGAAACAGACATTCGCGTGCAACTGGGCCAAGCGGTGAATTTATCCGCCTTTGGTTTAAAAACCCGTTTAAACGGTGACTTACGTGTGCAACAACAACAGTTTAACCCCACTGTGCGGGGTGAAGTGAACTTAAAAGACGGTACCTTTCGTGCTTATGGCCAAGACTTATTGATCCGCCAAGGCAAAATGACCTTTAGTGGCCCCGCTGATCAGCCGTTTTTAAACGTCGAAGCCATTCGTAACCCAATCAATATGGAAGATGACGTGATCGCCGGTATTCGCGTCACGGGTCCGGCCGATCAACCGGTGATTAGTATTTTCTCCGAGCCCTCTAAACCGCAAGCCAATGCCCTTTCCTATTTAATTATGGGTCGAGATCTCGACAGTGAATCAGGCAATGCCGCCAACAGCGTTACCACCAGCTTAATTGGCATGAGTTTCGCCTCCAGTGGCAAACTGGTTGGGGAAATTGGCGAGGCTTTTGGGGTCAGTGATCTCACTCTGGATACCGAAGGTGCCGGTGATAACTCACAGGTTACCGTCAGTGGTTATCTGACCCGAGATTTACAACTAAAATACGGTATTGGTATTTTTCAGCCGATTGGCCAGTTTACACTGCGCTATCGCTTAATGCGCAGCCTGTTTTTAGAAGCAGTATCAGGCTTGGATAACGCTGTTGATGTGCTATACAAATTTGAATTTGATTAAAGCAACTTAAAAGTGAACCACTTTTCGCCGTTGGCGAGTAACTTTCTTTTGTTTCGTCTATAAGTTAAGGGTCTTGGAATCTGACCCCGAAGCTACCGAAGCTAGAAGCTACGAAGCTATTTAGCTAAGCAAATACCGCTCTGGCTTTTTATTCCCCTTAGAGCGAGCCGACTGATCATCGGTGGCCAAGGTTTTAAGAAAACGGGTGTTTGAGTGCGGCGACGGTAGCGCCGCGCGAGTTACGTTTTCGCCTTGGACAGCGCATGAGCAGTCGGGCTTTCGAGCGGAAGTGGGGTCGCATTTTCTTTGGATACTTTCTTTTGGCGACGCAAAAGAAAGTATCTCGCCAACGGCGAAAACGTTAAGGGTCTTGGTATCTGAAACCGAAGCTACTCGTCTTAAAACCTTGGATGTGCAATAATTTCATCTAACAATGCTCTGCATTCGTAACGGATTTTTCTATTGCTATGAGATTTTCAGGCATATAGCCATGCTCATCAAACATTCAGCGTCTATTGAACAAATTTTCAAACGAGGATGGCTTGTTGATATTTTGCAGAAAGCAGTCACACCCATTAATTGTTTCTTCAAGCCAGTTCTTTAGGAAAAACAATGTTGTGTCTTTCATATCTGTATCTATCAAAGCCCCATATGATGCTTAACGCAAAGCTTTGGCACAGCGTAAGCCGTCACAGCCACGACAGTGGCGACAATAGCGCCTTGTTATACATATTTTTTCACTATTGATTGGAGCTCTGCTTTTTCTGTATCTGAGGAAAAAGAAGCAGCAGGGATGATTAAGGCAAAAAGCTTATCTAAGAAAATATAAAGATCACCGCTATTATCTTCCACAGACTCAACGCTTTCCCACTTATAAAAACACTTTCCAAGTGGGTTTATTTCTGTAATTCCGTCAGTACCAAACTCTATGGTTTTTTCTCCAAGCATTAAGCCATTTTGATTGGGAATACTCGACTGACGGAGTTTATGCATATTGTTAAAGTAAACGACAAAAAACACTACAAAAGGAAGTGCAGTTATTGTCGCTGATGGCCAATGAAACCTAGATAATGATATTGAATCAATCTGAAATACAAACATAAAAGCTATGGTTAAAATGCACCAAATAACCATGTTTTTGATGAAGCCTATAGCGCCCTTCGGTTGTGGTGTGCACAGGCGTTTAAACGCGTAATGAGTGAAGTTGAGATAATCTTTCTCAGTCACTCTAATTGTCTTAATCATAAATCAACTTTTCCATGTATCTATAACGCAAACTGTCCAGCACACGTAGTGCGCGATGCGAGAACGCTTTGTTAGGAATTCCACTGAACATAGCTATTTGTCATATTTGAGTTTTTGCAAATTGTAAAATAGCGAATTTATATTTCACCCGTTAGCTTAAATTGATAAAACTTTCCGTCCGGTAAATATGTTTCAACATAGAAATTACCTTCAGTTTTAACAGTTAAAAGAGTTTTTTCATTGTGGCTAATTGAAAAACAATATTTATTTTCTGCAGTTTTTGCTACCCAAACAAAAGCTTTTTCTTTATTTGTTAATGTAATAGATTGTGACTTTTCAAATTCAAGGCCCAATAGTCCAGCAAAAGATTTCATTGCAACTAAATCAAATTCGGCAATTTTTGAAACAGTATCTAAGATTGAACCCCGCCAACAGCTTTCTATTGTAACTTCAAGTTTAAGTCCCATTTACTATTCCTTACGCTCCGCGCATGCCCGCGAGAGCGTAGCAAGGGTCGACAGCCGTGAATGACGCGGTTTGTCATGTGATGTTCCAACTATGTGTTACAATGTCTAACATTGCAACACATGCTGGAGTAATTAACATGAAAAGCGAAATGCTTAGCACACGCATTGATCATGACACAAAAGTAGCTTTCACCAACATTTGCGATGATGTCGGGCTAAGCCCATCTCAAGCTTTAAAGCTTTTTGCTCGTGCAGTTATCAATCATGGCGGCATACCTTTTGAGCTTAAAGCTCGCCAACCAAATGGAACAACTGCCGCTGCAATTAAAGAATTGGTTGACGGCAAAGGCAAATAAAGCGTAACTGTTGATGATAAGTTCAACGAGCTGACCGAGGGCAAGGTTCCAAATGCTCACCCTTGAATACTCGACACACGTCAAAAAAGATTTTAAAAAAACACTAAAATGCCTATTCCCAGTTACAACGCGGTGAAACGTTACCACCCAAGAATGTTGATCATCCCCTAACGGGAAACTGGCACGGCTTTCGCGATTGCCACATTAAACCAGACCTTGTTCTGATCTATAGAATCAACAATGACACACTACAACTTGCAGCATTGGCTCTCACCGCGAACTTTTCTAACTGCTGCATACATCACATAACGCCACCATAAATGGCTAAATAATAGTTGGCTAAAATGTGAAGCGAAGCGGAACCGAGACAACTGTTACGTGTACGCTATTTAATGGCCTTCTTATGTTTCTCAGCAAATTCTTGCAAGAGCATTGAATAACCTGATTGCTTTTCAATAGTTTTACCATTTTCAATAACTTGGTAAGTATCATGCAGCCCACCATGTTCATTCAGGTAATCAATTACTTCAAAGTAAAAAGACTCTATAAGCTCTTTATCCCTACTATTTGTAGGTAGCTCTAGTTGAATGCCAACAGTTGAAACTTTTGCAAATAAGTTATTACGCAGTGTACTTATAGCGCCATCGACGTCTTTCTTTTCTTCAAGCCTTTTTAATGCATATAGAAAAAAACGACCATTATCTACATGTTCTTTAGTATATGAAGCCCCATTCATTTGAAACGTCAAGACAGCACCACTAAATAGTCCCGCTACAAAAACTAAGATAATAAATAGACCAACTCCAACCCATGTTAAAATTTTAGACTTCACTGCATTCTCCTAGAAACATAACGCTCGCCTAGATGGCGAGCAACTTGTTACGAGTCCAGCGGCCGCAGGCCGCTGTGTTTAAGGCCCTCGTTAGCATTACTTTTGAGATGACAAAGCGGCCTTTCTTGCTTCGGTTGCTATTTCTTGGGTTATGCCGTCATCAAATGAAAATGAATATATTCTCCAACCGCTTTTGACTTTAAAAAATTGAAACTCATAACGAACAGGTTGCCTATCGTATGTGGCCAAATATGTAACATGAACAAAGTTATCACCAACTGCGTATGTATCAACTTTACCGATATTGTTAATATCTCCTATAAGCCCTTCAAGCGCATTTAATTGATTTTTAACATTTTTAATTTGATCTGGGATTGATGATACGTATTTATTTGTTCGATAAATGGAATCAACTGCTTCATCTACCTTCCCAGATTGATACAACTTAAAGAAATCATCAATCTCGGTTTGATAATCCGCAGCTAAAGAATTAAATGACAGCAAAGTCGCTAAAAATAAAATCGATAACTTCATGTTTGTTAATGCTCCTGTAATGCTAACATTTATTATGTGGACCTCTGAGTTATACTCGAAAGGTAACTTAAACTTATACCCATCAGTTCACCTAAAATCAATAACTTGAGCAGCCAGCCAAGCATTTAATTCACTTTAAATTTACCATGTTACTGAGAAATCTCAGTAACACCCTAACTCCAAATAGAGTAAACATAAGCAATATCATAAGCCTAGGTTAATTGTAGGCTGTGCAATAACCACACCTTGCGGTGTGGCTGTTGATCAGTAAGGCAGGAGTTGTTGCAATTGCTCTTCAGTATTCGCTTTGGGGAGCTCTGTCGGGGGTCTTAATATCTGCCCCCGAAGCTATTTAGCTAAGCAAATACCGCTCTGGCTTTTATTCCCCTTAGAGCGAGCCGACTGATCATCGGTGGCCAAGGTTTTAAGAAAACGGGTGTTTGAGTGCGGCGGCGGTAGCGCCGCGCG